>CAXNNO010000016.1:0-15860 GCA_964203555.1 Bacteriovoracales bacterium | reverse complement strand
AAGGAAAACTGAAAATAATCCGTAATATCTCATTATTTTAATTGGCTTTGTTGAAAAGGAAAGAATTGCATCAAACGCAAAACGTGTCATCTTTTTCAAAGGATATTTGGTTTCGCCGGCAAAGCGAGCCTTCCTTTCATAGGAAAAAGCGAAAGATTTGAACCCGGAATAAGGTACAAGACCTCGAATGAATCGGTGCCTTTCTCTCATAGATTTCAATGCTCCTATCACTTTAGAAGAAACAACCCTAAAGTCCCCAGTCTTTCTCGGAATATCTACATCGCAAAAACGACTCAAAACTTTGTAAAAGACAGATGCAGATAAAAGCTTTAAGTAAGTTTCCCCTTCTCGAGACTCTCTTTTTCCATAAACTATGTGAAATCCGTCTTCGCATTTTTTGAGCATTTCTGGAATTAGCTCGGGAGGATCCTGAAGATCGCCGTCAAGGATGGCAACAAAATCAGCTGACGCATAATCTAGTCCTGCCGTTAAAGCAAGCTGATGTCCAAAATTTCTTGAGAGTTTGATAACTCTGTACTGAGCATTTCTTGAGACTAATTTACTTAATTTAAAATATGTATCATCTTTTGAGCCATCATCAACAAAAATGACTCTTACTCTATAATAAAGCGCCAAGAGGTCGCTTACATCTCCAACCCTCTTTATTGTTTCTTCGATACATTCTGATTCGTTGTATACGGGAATTATGATGTCTAGACTCTTCATTATCTATTTCCTTGAAAAAGCTTGGCAACTAACTTTATCCCGATTACGCGTGGTAACACAGTCATGATAATTATAAGAACCTTTGATTTTGAACCCAATACTTTAAATACGGATTTTCCTTTTAAAATTGAAAAAAGAATTTCCTCCGCCACCTTGGAAGGATCCATAAGATCCGAGGAAACTTTTACCCCTGCCCGTTTTTGGAAACCTGTTCTTGTTCCACATGGTGAAAATGTAACCACATTAACTCGTCCCCTTAATTCTTCTTCCACTCCTTGTGACCAGAATGAAATAAAACTTTTCGATGCCGAATAGCTTGCCATGTGGGGCAGGGGGAAGTGTCCGACGCTACTTGATATGTTAACGATTGTACCTTTTGTGTTAATAAGTTCATTTTTAAAGTGGTGCGACAAGATAATTGGGGCGATCACGTTTACATCAGCTGTTAAAAGATCTTTTCTCATTTCAGTATCAACAAAATTCTCTTTAAAGCCCACCCCTGCATTATTAATAAGCAGTGAAATTTGGCGATTTAAATTGATGTTTGATAAACTCCGCCTGAGTTCATCCCTGTCAGATAGGTCCACGCATATATTTACAGTTTCGGAATTAAGCAAGTCCAAGTTGCCTGTTTCCTTATCTATTAAAACCATATGATATCGACTTTCGAGGATCTTTGAAATTTCAAATCCTATGCCTGAATTGGCCCCAGTAACAACTGCATATTGGTCTCGATGTTTAACTTCACTAATATTATTTTCAAGTAGTTTAGGGCTTGTGATTTTGAAATCAGTGATAAATTCATCTTTGTCACATATTAAATAATCAAAAAACAAAAAATTAAATGGTAAAGGTAAAACACCATGAAACAGTTTAAATATCCGAAACAGATCAATATTGATTAACCAAGTTTTTTTTTTACTCTCGGCCAATAAACTTTTTAGGACTTCATTAATCTTTCTAGTTTCAGATGACACGAAATAAGATTTATTCAAATATTTTTCATCGTCTTTAATAACTTTGAGCATCCCATTTGCTAAATCTTCAACATGAACAAACGAAGCCCTTCCGGGAAAACCAATTCGAGAAATGATATTTCCTTTTTCAATCAACCTATTAAAAAAAGATAAATGAGATGTGACCCGCATTCCCTTTCCCCATACCCATGATGGTCTAAATACGGTATAAGGAATGTTACTTTTTTGAATTAGTGCTTCGCTTTCAAGTTTGTATGAACCATAAAGAGATCGCGGATTTGGTTTTGACGCGTTTGAGATTGGTAAATTCAAAGAATTCCCCACCTCTCTATCAAAAGCACCTATAGTACTTACAAATACAAATCGTTTTAAATTTCCATTCCCTTTTAAGGCGCTGAGAATGACTTTAAGAGATTTATAATCATTTTTCAAAATATCAACTTTTGAATTAACATCTGCAGATGCAGCTATGTGGAAGACATAATCTGAATCGATTAGTTCTGATTTATAGGTATCAATGATATGTAAATCTCCACTAATTATCCGAACATCTGAATTATAAAAATAACGAGGATTTCTTTGAAGAAGAACTACTTCATGGCCCTTGAAGGATTTAAGCAAGAGATCTAAAAAATTCCTCCCTAAGAAACCAGTGCTGCCTGTAATAAAAAATTTCATTTATAATGCCTAGTTCTTAAAATGTCTTTAGGAGTGTTTCATTAATGTTATTAGCTCGATTAAAATAAGACATGTATGGCGATTATTTATGCGCCTTGATTACTACATTCCATGCAAGATACCTAAAGGGTGGAAAGACCTTAAATAAAAAGCTATCTAGACGCTGTGTTATTTTTAAATAAGTTGAAATTTTGTCTGAGTCTTGAAGGATGATTTTCCAGTATCGTTCTTTGTTCGGGTCAATGCGTTTTATTAAATAGTACCAAAAAAACACACCCAAAGAAGTTAGCCAGAAATATTCCAGCTCCACCTTTGTAAAAACTGCTTTAATTGCCTTTATATCTTCCACTTTTAAGGGGTGCTCATCTTCTGTTCTCACCTTTGTAGCTAGTCTTCTGTAGATGTTGATGGCTGGGTTGTAAGCAATTGGATCCCAGAAAAAGGCAACACCACCATCACGTAATTTTGGTTTTAATTGAGTTACGCATCTCGCCACATCAACATGATGCAAAAGATTTCCCGCGTAGGTGAAATCAAAGCAGTTGTCGGGAATATTATCGAGATTATTGGCAGAAACAACTTTTCCCTCTACTGTCACGTGGTGGAGCTTGGCAAGTTCTTGAACTTTTTCTACCATTTTTGGAGAGATATCTGTAGCCGTTACAATCGCACCTTTCTTGGCGAAGTAAACTGATGCCTCTCCTAAGCCACATCCAATCTCGAGAATTTTTTTTCCTCTAATTATTCCCATCCAGCTTACTATTTGTCTGTTCTCAGGGCTTGATCTAGTCTCGAAAGCTTGGTCGACAAATACCGACGAGAGATCAGTATTGTCGGCCCAATTATCATGAAAGCTAGCTTCTTTTTCTTCAATCGAATTCATTTTTCACCCTTACACAAAAAGTGTATAATTTTTATGATTTTGAAAGTCATTTAATTATAAATTAGTAAGCTTTAAAAGCTTTTTTATTACATTGAGGTTGAATGTTTACACTGAATACGTACAAATCTATTTTAAAAGCTATCATAACCAAAAAAAGTCCCTACTACGTTCAGTTTTATATTAATGGTACCTGTAATTTGAAGTGTAGGCAGTGCAATATAGTTGAGACAAACTCTAGAGTTACTGAAATGAGTCTTGGAGAAATAGAAGTTGTAGCAAAAAATCTAAAGAAAATTGGTGGGGCGATTGTTCTACTGACAGGTGGAGAGCCTTTTATGAGAAAGGATCTGCCACAAATCGTTGAAATATTTACGAAGAATAGCCTTAATGTTCGTCTTCAAACGGCTGGCACCCATTACGCAACTGAAGATATGCTTCGTGCTTGCTATGAAGCCGGTGCCAGAGATATTAATGTGTCATTAGATTCGTTGGATTTTGCAACTAGCGACTATATAAATGCTGTTCCAGGAAGTGGAAAGAACGCTATCGAATCAATTGAAACTATTTCCAGGATATTCAAAAAAGATTCAGCGATTTTGAGTTTTGGAACAGTTCTTAGCCAGTTCAATTACCTTGAAATTCCAGCGATCCTTGATTTTGCTAAAAGCATAGGCTGGTTTGTATCTCTTGTTCCAGTGCATATCGCTAGTCAGGAAAGTCCCATGGGGTTTAGAAGTTATGATGACTTCTTCAAGTTCAGAAAGAATCAGCACACTTATTTAGATGCTCTGGGAAAAGAATTAATCTCTCTTAAAAAATCAGGAGCTCCACTTTTTGATTCCGAGAAATTCATCGAAAGTGGAATGTCATTCCTGAAGGGGAATGCACCTACTTGGAGAAAAAATTCCGTTTGTGATAGCCCTAATTTATATTTCGCCATTAGACCAAACGGAGACTTTACCACTTGTTGTGACTACTCTTTAAGACAGCCCCCTTCATTAAAAGATCCAAGTTTTGCTTCAGATTATTTAAAAAATAAAATTCAACAGCGAGCCGATATCAATAAGATCGTAAAGAATTGTAGTGGATGTCATTATGGAAGTTATCCCGAAGTAACCATCTCAGTTCGGGATCCCAAAGCATTCATAGAACGCTCACTAATGGTTACTAAATTTGGTTCAAACAAGTTAAAAAGTGCAAAGACTCAATCCGGATTTGTTGATGAAATTGAAAGAATCAAGGCAAAGTATCCTAAAGTTTATCCCGTCCAACAATGGTTGGCTTCAGATAACTTTGAAAGAGTTCAAAAATGGGGGACTCCAGATGGTCGCAAAGACTTAATAATGGATGACCAGGAGATTAGAAAGAATCAGAATCGAATACGAGGTAAAGGCGAAGACTTTATATATAACTAGATTATACCTAAATAGCAGTTTTATTCTTAATCCCTAATTCGTAATGAAATCTGATTAAAAGATAAATTAAAAGAACTAGCAATCCAGGATTCATAATCACACCAAGATTTGCTTCAATTAAGGGGTGATGAAAAAAATATGCCTTAGGAACTAGAATAAGAGCAGTTGTAAGTTTTATGAGGTTTAACCAGGGGCCTGCAAATGTAACGTCCCAGAACCAGATGAATCCTATGATCAGAATATTGAGAAGTTTATAGTCTGCTGACATATGAGGAAACAGTAACATCATCGCAACTATCAGGCTTATGGTTATTTGATATGATGGATTTTTCAATATGATCCAAAGTCCGATAAAAAGTGCTGCTAAAAAAGTAAACATTGTATAAGCAGGCATCATCAGGTTTATATAGGGAGATGTCGTCTCTCCTTGTCCCCAGAATATAAAATATTTTATTGCCCCGAATAGGCTGTGACTAAAATACATACCTTCAGCCGTTTTTCCATATAAATCAGTAAATAGCTTCTGGTTCAGGAGCATTCTTTCTAAATGATCCATTACTGAAGTACCTGGATTCAAATAAGAAAAGAAATATAGACTTAAAAATGATATCAAAAATGTAAATATAATTAAGTAAGTAAGATCCTTGTATTTTTTGTCCTTAAGATAAAGCAACACAAATAATGCAGGAGTTAATTTCATTGAAATACAAAAACCAATCGAAATCAACGCCAAAACACGATTACCAGCAATATAATTATAAATAAAACAAAGTAAAAATGGTAAAATCATGATCTCTGGATTCCCCCTGTCTAATACAAATAGGAATGGATAAGAAAATAATATGAGAGTAGCTACCGCCAAATGATTGGATTTAATTTTTTGAAAGATTCCTGAAACTCTGACTCCAAAATAAAAAATTCCAACAGTAGCAATTCCAAAAAAAAATATATGAGAAAGGAAAATGGAACTAAAAATAAAAATATGATTAAAAAAATACGCAAATGGGAAGTATGGTCTTGTAGGAGTAGGATAAACAGATAAATATGGATTAAGATTCTGGCACTGCTTCCAAAAATTTACAAAATCCATAAATCTATCTTCAGGCCTGAACAAAAAGGTGTTAATCGGATAACCATAAGACGATAGCAATACCCCGTTTATAATCCATGCTAAGATAGTACCGAAAACGACAATTAGAATGGGCCATACCAAATTAATTTTCTGTAAATCAAGTTCACTTTTATTCATAAAAATAACCTTCTTCGTCCAGTCTTAACTCGTTGTAAATAATTCGATAAAAAAAATAATTTTCGATAGGTAATCTTTTCAAATCTGCTTTGTCGCATATTTTATTTTAAGCAAATGAAATATATTTCTTTCGCTTTAGTTTGACTAGGAATCATGTTTAATTTTTTCCTTTCCGATTTAAATTCGGCTCAAAGTCGTTAATGAAGTTATTAAGGATATCTTTTAGAACGATCACAAACATTGCAGGGATATGCCGCCAAGAAAAAAACAAGCCAAAAATCACCCCTTTATCACCACCGAATAGTGAGGCGTTCTTTTCAGAAATCTTTTTTCAATAACGTGCCAAGACACTAGGGCCGCCGCAATTGTAAGGATGAAGGTTAAGGAAAGACCAAGATATTTGTTCGTTTGAAACATACCAAGAAAAATAAGTAACTGGATGATAGGGAAGTGATAAAGATAAATACCATAAGAAATATCTCCGTACTTGCCAAAATTTAAGCTTCTAAAAGCGGAGGTGGACAGGAAAATAACTATTGATGAATACAAGACAGGGTAAATGATTAGTTTTGCGTAAGGATTGTTTGTGGTTACGAGGATTATAACCGAAGCCAACAAAATCCATCTTAATTTCATAATTATCTTTTCGTTCACAGCAAGAAAGGCACCCAAAACGAAAAAAGATATTTGCCCTGGAAACTGACGTGCTATTTCCTCTCCCTTGTTTCCATCGAAAAGTTTGATAAAATAATAAACCCAAGAAACGCTGAGTACAAATAGCAGAATTGTTATCTTTGCCGATCCAAAGCGTTTAAACAAATATATTGTGGGAGGAATACATAAATAGAGCATTACCTCAACTTTGATCGTCCATAGTGAGCCATTCAAGGATTGAACTGGATTATTATCGAACACCGAAGGTAATGATGGTTGTAGGAAGTTTAGAAATGTTGCGTTTGATAAAAGATATTTGAGTGTTTGTGGTGCCTTAATGAAATCAAAAATATTGAGTTCCGTTGCGTACAAACCAATGAGAAAGCAGAAAAACACAGCTGTTATGTATGCAGGATATATGCGACGAAACCTTTTTTCTGCATATTCAATCATGTTGCGACTTGTGAGATAACTTTTTGTGACGAGAAATCCGCTTATCGCAAAGAAACCTTTTACTGCGAAGTTCGAATCAAATATTAATTCAAAAATCTTAAAGTTTGGTAGCTGCGTAAGGGCTGCAAGATGTGCAAAGACCACTATCAAAGCAAGCCCAATTCTTACACCATCAAAATTGTTTTTGTTCATTTTTTGGTTTTAATTGTTTAGCCTTCGTTTGTAAATAGATTCTATGAATTCGTTGATATGTAGAAATCGTCAGTGGAATATTTGCTTAAAATCGATCAAATAAATTTCGATGATTCACGGACGTCATTCCGTCACCTATTTGAGTATCATTCAGCCTTCTTGTCGCTTTAAAGAAAATTAAAAATAGCTTTTGAAAAACTGAACTATGTACCATTAGTACCTATGCACGGCTGAGCATCTAACAACCCTGGATTCTACAAGATCTCTTTTGTATTTTATGCAGGAAAATAAAATTCAAACCCAAAACAAAGAGCTTGTAGACATAAGGAATTGATCAGACTTAAAATCAGTAACTACTCAGAACATATGAAATAAATTTGCTCAATATGACCATTTTTGACAAAACCTATTGGAACAAAAACTATTCCGATCCCATGTCCATGGACGGGATCGGAAACGCCAAAGATCACGTTAGATATCTTCAATCCTTCCTGGCAGTCGAACATGTTGATATCAGCACTATTGTTGACCTCGGTTTTGGATATGCTCACCTTTTCAGGGAAATGCTTCGTGCTTTTAAACCTCATACCGCTGTGGGCATCGAACCTTCGCCATACGCTTTTAAAAAAGTTAAAATCGACAAACTTCGTCCCGTGCCTTCAACTGATTTGAAACTTTACGAAGAGGATCTTCTGACCTGGTGTCGAGCGAACAGAAAAAAAAACACATTTGATCTTGGTATTTGCACGTCTGTTTTCCAGTACATCTCGGACAAGGACCTGAAAGAAATCATACCAATCTTATCAAAACGAATTAAGTATCTGTATTTGACTGTTCCAACAGATTTAGAATTGGGACGTCAGGTGTCAGAACTTGATTTCAAGGATGAATACGCAATCCATCGCAGTCGGGATAGATATCAAAAAATGCTTAGGCCTCACTTCACTTTTGTTTCTTCCAGAATTCTTGAAAGTCGTTCTTTTTTTGACGAGGAATCGACAGCATTTACTGATCTATTGTTTAGGCATTAAAGGATCAATCTCATTGAAAAATTATGAAGGTGGCGGACTTCTTTTATCCAGTTTCAAAAAAGGTGACTTACCACTTAAGGCTAAAACACTTCATCGAATTTTTCATACACATTATCTTCTGAGTTTTTTAACACTGTTTCTGCGTTGAGTTTTCCAAGGCGCTGCCTCAGTGGTTCGTCAACGATCATTTCCGCAATGGCCGAGGCCAGGGCGTTCGGGTCATGAGAGGGTATGACAAAACGTCTGGATTCACCTTCTAAAAGTTCACTCGCCCCAACTTTATCAGTGGTTATTACGGGAAGTCCGCAGCCCATGGCCTCGATGACAACTCTTCCGAACTCTTCAATCCGAGCGGGCAGGACAAAAACGTCAATTGAGCGAAAATAGTCCTGAATGTTTTCCCTAGGAGGATCGAAGTGAATAAGCGAAGAAAGATTGAATGAAGGCCTGTCTTTGCCGATGACTCTGAAAGAAGCCCTTGACTTAAGTTCTTCGGGTAGTTGGTCTATTGCTTGGGAAAAAACATCCAATCCGCGCTTTTTAAAGTTTCCTGACGTCACGAGTGCTATCGTGACTTTATTAGTAAGCTTGGGCATGGGCTTCGGATAAAAAACCTTAGTGTCCAGGGAAGGGTAGATAACGACGATTTTTTCAAAGGGAATTTGAAATCGTTTTATAAGATCATTTTTCATCAGATATGAGTTAGCAATTATTTTCTTGAATCCTTGATTTTTTAGTAAACGCCCATGAGTCAGAGCCATCTCCGCATTCGGATCCAGAGGTATTCCATGAATAAGCTCGCTCGCTAAGAACACAGAGTTATGGAGTGTAGCTACATCCTGATCGAGGATATCACCGTGGCCAACAGTAATGTCTGGCCTAATTTTTTTTCTGAGTTTCTGAACCTGCCAATTAAACCAGGAACGGCGCCAGATACCAGTGGATTTTAACCAAGAAAAAGCCTTATGAGGAATCGCCCCTTCAGCTTTAAGAGCTTTACCATCCAGAGTCATCGCCATCACATGGACTTCGTAACCTCGTTTTTTGAAGTAATGGATATTCTCATAGGCCGTCCTGGCAGAGCCAGAATTCTTATGGAGCTGTAGCATGCAGATGAGGGCTTTTTTCATAATTTTATAAAGTCTTATTTAATAAAAAATTGATGCTTGAACATTGATTTCAAAAATTTAATTTTCCATTTTAAATTTACATTCGACCTATCAATAGAAAAATAAATTTCCCAAAACTTCAATTTTTTTGCTTCCTCACTATATTGAGTATAATCTAGCAATGATAATAAAGATCGTACTGCAAGATTAGAAAATGCTCGACGATAATTAATATCCGATTCTGAGGCTTTATTCACATAATAATTTATATTTTTAATAATATCTGCAACTGACCTTGAAGGCCTATCCCCTAGTCCTCTGGAAACAGAATTTTCCCTGTACCTTCTAAAATAAACCGTCTCCTCAATAAAACCAATTCTCGAGGCTTTTGCCAGAGCACTTGGTATATAAAAATCATCCTCGTGTTTTTTCATGTCTGTTGGAAAGAATAGTCCATCAAGTACATTTTTTTTAAAAAGATATAAACATACTTCTGAGCCATAAGATCCATTTGCAAGTGTCTGCTGGATAAAATCAATACCACTCAATATTTTATGACGTTTAAAAACTTTTGCCATTTCTGAGTAGTAAATTCGTGTTTTATTTTCGTACTTTTGGTTTTTAAAAAACATGGCACATGCATCGAGATTATTGCCTGTCGTATAGCTGAGAAGTTTTAAGAATTTCTCCGTATATATGTAATCATCAGAATCACAGAAATAAACGAACTTACCTTTGCAGAGCTTTAGTGCTTCATTTCGGGCCGCTGACTGTCCTCTATTGGTTTGATCTAAAAGAATTATTGAAGGGTCTTTTTTCTGTAGCTCAACAACTTTATGATAAGTTAAATCAGTGGATCCATCATTGACGACAATGATTTCTTTAGCCACATTAAGTGCTGACATCGCTTCAACACATTCCTCTATGTAATCCTGAACATTATAAGCAGGGATAATAAAAGAGATGATTGGTTCGTTCATAACACTCTCCGAATTACGGCTTTTCATATTTTTTTTTGCCCTCGAATAGCCACATTCAATCCCACTAGAGTGAAATTGTCACGTTGAAATCGTTAAAACCTAAATTGTAAATCAGTTAATGAGGAACTGATTTTATGACATTATACCTTTTGCTATTGAGGATTTTTAATTGAATTAATATCCACGAGTATCAAGTATTATCCAGAAAAATAATTATATATAATATGATTTATTTTTTACAAAATTTAAATTTTTTAAGATTTCAGATTATGAATTTTAGATGCCACTTAAAAATTGAACCGAGAGTTTGTAATTTTGTCTTTGAATAAATGGCACTAACAAGGCAAGTTTCAGAATTAATCTAAAACTTAGACTTGAGAAGTTCACGATATTGAAAAAAATATGTTTTTGGGATTTAATACTTGACAAGTTGCGCCAATAGAACGACTTAGTGCCATGACAAAATTTAGCGACCTTCCCCTTCTTGATACTATCCTTAAAAATGTTCTGGAGGCGGGCTATGAAAATCCGACCCCAATCCAGGCACAATCCATACCTTCTTTACTTGAGGGCAGAGATCTTTTAGGGATTGCTCAAACTGGTACGGGAAAAACGGCTGCCTTCACCCTGCCTATGCTTCAAAAACTATCCGGTAGAGATTTTAGTCTCTCACCTAGGGAGCCCCGCTCACTCATCCTTGCCCCAACGAGGGAACTAGCGGCCCAGATCAATGAACAGATTGAAAAATATGGAAAAGATTTAAAGATCAAAAGTGCCGTTATATTCGGAGGGGTAGGCCAGGCGAACCAGGTTAATGTCCTGAGAAATGGGCTTGATATTCTGGTCGCAACACCCGGACGACTTTTGGATCTCATCAATCAGGGTTACTGCAAATTAAGTCGGATTGAAATTTTCGTCCTTGATGAAGCAGACCGGATGTTAGACATGGGATTTATTCACGACATTAAAAAAGTTATCGCAATGCTGCCGGTTAACAGACAGACCATGCTTTTTTCTGCCACCATGCCAAATGAAATTGTGGGCATTGCCAATCGAATTTTGAAAACGCCTGTCAGAGTTGAAGTCACTCCCCCATCGACAACGGTTGAAAGAATTGATCAGAAAATTATCTTCTGCCAGAAAGCCCATAAGTATCAGCTTCTAAGAAAAGTTCTTGCGGAAGAGGGTGTTGAATTGACACTTGTCTTTACCCGCACAAAGCATGGGGCGAATAAAATTGTTGATTATCTGAACGCTCACCAAATTAAATCTTCTGCCATTCATGGAAATAAATCTCAAAGTGCCCGGGAAGCAGCGTTGGAAAATTTCAAGGCCGGAACAATTAAAGTTCTTATCGCAACAGATATTGCGGCCCGCGGAATTGATGTTCAGGGTGTATCCCACGTTATTAATTTTGATTTACCGGTTGATGCCGAAAGTTACGTTCATCGAATTGGACGAACGGCCCGTGCCGGTAAAGAGGGTGATGCCATTTCTTTTTGTGATGAAACGGAAAGAGATGCACTTTCAAGGATTCAGAAGCTTATTGGCCTCAAGCTTCCGGTAGAAAATTTTGTTGGAGTTCCTGAGAAATCAGTCAAAGACACACGTCCAGAAAGACCTTATCGGGATCCAAGATCAAGACCTAATACGGCAAGTGCTGGCGAACAATTAAAAAAAGAAGATAAAACTAAAGTTGGATTTAAATTCAGGAACAAACGATGAAAACAGACTATTCAAATCTTGAAGACCTTTCTGATAAAAAGTTGAGAACATTAAGAAACAATCTCAATAATCGAATCGAATCGTTCACGAAAGGCGCAGAAAAACATCTTTCTCCGAGCCACATGCTCCATGGTCTGGATGAGGCCAAGTGCAAAGATCTTTTGAAAAAAGTCCACGCCGAAATGAAGACACGGGCCAGTGCCTAAAGGCCCCTGAATTTTTTACGAAGGGTGGGATTCATGCCATTTCATGAGGCGCTTGATGCCTTCTTCAAAACTCACCTTGGGTGACCACCCCAGTAACGCTTTGGCTTTAGAAATATCTGCCCAGGTAACATCCATGTCGGCCTTGACTCTGGCCAGAAGACTCAATCGTGCCTGTTTTCCCGATGCATCTTCCATCAATTTTATCATTTGATGAAGACTGTAGGGATTATTCCCCCCGCCAAGATTAATAATCTCAAAACCTAGT
Organism: Bacteriovoracales bacterium; assembly: GCA_964203555.1. GTDB lineage: Bacteria > Bdellovibrionota > Bacteriovoracia > Bacteriovoracales > Bacteriovoracaceae > Peredibacter. The sequence goes on along the minus strand of CAXNNO010000016.1, from coordinate 3,317 downwards.
TTTTTGGCGGCCAGAATTGTTCCATCTGCAATGTCATCGACATAAGTGAAGTCTCGAGACTGGGAGCCATCTCCAAAAACTGGAAGTTCTTCGGATTTGAGAATCTTGTCGGCAAAAATATAGGGAGACATATCTGGACGTCCCGCAGGCCCGTAAACTGTAAAATAACGGACGATGGAAACATCGATGTTGTAAAGATAGTGATAGGAGTAGGCCATAACCTCGGCTGCTTTTTTAGTTGCAGCATAAGGAGAGATGGGGGTGTTAACGGGAAGATCTTCTCTAAATGGCATGGGTTGGCCGGCATATAAAGAAGAAGTTGAGGCGAGGACAAATTTGGAAACTTTATGCTCTTTCATGCATTCCAAAAGATTAAGGGATCCCATGGCATTGGTGGTCATGTAAATGTCTGGATTTTCCATTGAGTAACGGACACCGGCACGTGCCGCCAGATTGAAAACGACATCAAAATTATGTTCAGTAAAAAGAGCTCTCAGTTTTAACTTATCTTCGATATCAATTGGAAAAAAATTGAATCCCGGATGTTGAATTTTAGTTAAGCGATAGTGCTTCAGTTTTACATCATAATAGTCATTGAGATTATCTATCCCAATAACCTCAATCCCCTGTGAGAGAAGTTTCTCAGCAGTCTTTGATCCAATAAAACCCGCTACACCGGTAACTAGAACTTTCTTCATTGAAAGATCATAGCAAGGGGACGCGGAATATGTCATGATGAATCATGCTGAAGAAGTTTCTAAACCATATCTTGCTGGCCATCACTTTTACATGCCTAACCCTGGCGCAGCAGTATTTTTTTTACCATCTTAAAAATATCCCCATCGTTTGGTTGAGCTTGGGTAAGTATGTCGGAATTTTTATCTTCCTACTTTCAGCAACATTCATTCGTCCCCGGATCCTTCGCTTCTTGTTTCTTTCTTTTGTGATGCTCCTGAACTTTTTTCAAATGGCCCATTTGTCCTACTTTGGTACACAAATTCTTCCGAGCGAAGTTTTATTACTTTTTACACATTTCGATGAGATTCAAGGCACCATCTTGGTGGAATTTCATCACATCCTGATCCCCCTTCTCCTGACTCTTGTTCCGCTAGTCTTCGGTCTCTGGTTAACTCGCCTTAAGTCCGAGCTTTATGGGACAAAAATTATCGGTCTGCTATTTATCCTCTATTTTATCTACAACCCTGCAAGGACATTCATTACAGGTAATACCTGGGGAAGACAGCCATCCACCCGGGAGCTGGCGGGAATGAATGTTTATCTCTCCCTTTCCTATTTTGCGGGAAAAATTCTTCCTCATAAAATCCTCGGGAATAAAAAAGATGACGGTCAGAATTCGTCGACTAACCTTTATTTATCCGAGGGTTCTTTTTCTGAATGGGATCACGTTGTCCTGGTTCTGGGTGAGAGTTTGACTCCCCATCATATGTCGCTCTTTGGGTATAAGAGAGAGACGACACCTTTTTTATCCTCCCTCAAAAATAATCCGAGATTTGTTCATACCGTTGGACTCTCAGGAGGAGTTTCCACTGATATCTCCGTGGCATTTCTACTGAATATGGGTTTTGGTGAAGCCGGGGGGCTCAAGGCCGCCAAAGGTCAGCATTGTCTTTTTAAACTCGCTAAGGAAAAAAAATTCACCACTCATTTCCTATCGGTTCAAAGTGCTGAACAGCTTAGATACATTGCCCCTTATCTTTGCGCGGCTTCCCTCGATGATTATCGCTCCCTCGAAGACATTTCTCCTGAAACTAAAGACGATCAGGCGGCCGATGATAAACTTCTTCTGCCTGAATTAAAAAAGCTAACTGATTTTAAAAACAAACAGTTCATCATGCTTCATCAAAGAGGATCTCACGCCCCATGGGAAGTAAGGTCATTAAGTAAAAATCGTCGCTTTCCTCATGACGATAAAATTAATCATTACGACAATTCAGTCGTTGAATTTGATAATTTTTTTAAGGACCTCGACACCATCCTCAGGAAATCATCAAAGAAGACACTCGTAATTTATGTTTCGGATCATGGAGAGGCGTTAGGCGAGGACGGGAAATGGGGCCACGGTCAATTGATTAGACCCTCCTTTGAAGTCCCGGTCATGTTAATGAGCTATAATAAAGATTTACCAGCTGACGTGAAATTGATTCCTAAATTCATACCTCACTTTAATATTTCGGTCTTGATTGCAAGAGAGCTGGGATTTAGGCCAAGTCTTGAAGTCAATTCGTTGCCGAAGGATTACGTGATCTTTGGAAATGATATTGATGGGTTCGCTGGTAAGGCAAAATTGCTATTCAGTCCTGACAGCACTTATGATTTCAAAGTGGTCGATTAAAAATTTAAATCTTACATTCAGACCTGAAATCAAGACTCCGTACTCATCGCTGGAATTTTTATCCTGAGGAGGTCGGGGATCGAGGCCAATAACCTTTTCAATAAGATCACTTTCAGGAGTTTTTTCGCATTTCCAGAGGACTTCATAAAACTTTGGTTTTTCATTAAAGGGAGTTGCAGATTCAATCGCATCAACATAGGGAACGTATGGTTTTATATCATAGATAGGAGTGCCATCAACCAGATCAACTCCTTTCACCCACAATACAACTTCGGCCCCTTGGTTCTCCAGGCGATCAAATTCGACTAAAGATAAACCCAGACGATTTGGGCGATGAGGTGTTCTTGTAGCAAAAACTCCCATTTTCATTTTATTTTCAAACCGCGGCGGCCGGACAAGCCCATTAAATGGGCCATCTGGAATTTGGTGAAATTCAAAAATAAGCCACAGATGACTTGATTTTTCAATCCCTCGAAAGGCCTCCATGAAAAAATCATTCTTGGGGAAAACCATTTTCCCCCATGCCTCAGGAATAAGAAGAGATTGTCTGGGCACCCCAAACTTTTCAGGGAAAGGAGTAATGATGGTGCAGAGGGGGGCGATCAAATGAACTTTATCTCCATCCCATCTTTTATCCCCTCATTGTGGAAATCAGCAAGTAGCTCACGAACATCAACATGCAGACGAACAATTTTTGTACCATGAATATGAACTTCTTTGCTTCTTGGTATGTCATGAAGAAGTTTATGAATTTTAGCCTTTTGGAAAAAGGAGACGTTCTTAATAAATTTCACATGGACTTTATTTCCGTCCTCTTCAATTTCAATTGAACTGATCGAGGGAGAACGTAGTTCAAAAAGAATGGCAAATCCCAATCCGATGAAAATACCTTTCAATAGATCAGTTGCAAGAATTCCACTGATGGTTACGCAGAAGATGAACAACTGATCCCATCCTCTTTTTT
>CAXNNO010000015.1:0-16174 GCA_964203555.1 Bacteriovoracales bacterium | reverse complement strand
ATTTTTGGACGTGGCACGATAGGGCAAGTTCTGGCCAGAGAGGGTGATATCGTGGGTCAGGTTTCCCAGGATCCCCGAGGGCGAACCATTGCTTCGGAAAATATTCAAGAGGTACCGAAAGGTCATCTCGCTATTCGGGCGGGAAACGGTAAAGATATCTTTTTCGTCAAAATGGAAGAGTTAATCGGTAAGATACAAAACTAGTGCAAAAAATTCCAAAACTCCTAGTATAGAAAGGGTATATTAACTTTCTATTTCTTAGGAGCTTTACATGAAGTTTATGCAACTCTTCATCTTGATCTTAGCATTTTTGATTATTAATCCTGCTCAAGCGGGCCTTCTCGTCGAGCCTGTTTTAGGCCTCAGCATGTCAACACTTGAAGGTGATTCTTCTAAAGAAGAAGGTTCAGGAGTTTCGATCGGTGGACGCCTCGGTTATCAAAACCTTGGTTTTCAATTAGGTATTGATTATCTGAAAAGTACGATCAGTCTGGATGATAGCAGTTACAAAAGTGATTTAGACTCCACTGAGATTTCTGGTTTTGTTGGATTTGAATTTCCTATTTTGTTTCGTGTTTATGCTGGTTACATCTTGTCTGCCAACGCAGAGGCCGATGCTGATTTTGGATCTGGTAAGAACACAGCGTCATTAACAGACGGTTCGGGAATGAAATTAGGGGTTGGTTTTACTGGTTTACCTTTTGTTGATATTAATTTTGAATATCGCAAAGGTACGTATGGGACTTTTAAATATATTACTGAGCAGGAAATTGACACAGACTTTTCCGCTTACATGATTTCTCTTTCTTTGCCATTTGTTCTCTAATTTGATTACAAATAAAAAGGCTCCGATGATCGGAGCCTTTTTATTAATGCAATAATTTTAGATTTTAGTCTCAGATAACTTCATTCTTCATTTTTTCCACTTCATCCATTTCAACGTACAGCTCCGACGCCAGTGTTTCGTTCCCCCATGCGACGAAAGCATCATCATGTTGGTACATGGTTATCGTCTCCCAAGGACAATCCTGTGAGCAGTTCTGACAACCAATACAGCGTGAAAGATCAATCTCCACCATCTACTGAAAGCCGGGGTTCTTCGGATCAGGTCCCGGGACAAGCTCAATAGAATCGACCGGACAGCCCGCGATACAGACTTCACACCCGGTACAACCAGACTGATGAACCACCGCTAGAAGCTTCGGTGGTTTTTTTCCCTTGCGCGCGGATTTGAAGCGGGCAGAGTGAAAAGGATTTTCTATTTTTATCTGAGAACTCATGAGAGTATTCCTTCTAAATTTACGTGATTCCAATTATACACTCTGGGTTATGAGCTATAAAGGATTTCCTTATAGAATTCGGCCAGATATACTGGTTCGATAAATCCAACTGAAAACAAATTATATTTACACGCAGGATAAAGTCAATGAATACCAGAAAGCTTAGATTCGTTACCGCTGCCAGCCTTTTTGATGGGCATGATGCTTCGATTAATATTATGCGCAGATTACTTCAATCCAAAGGGGTTGAGGTGATCCATCTGGGACATAATCGATCCGCCATGGAAGTTGTCGAGGCGGCACTTGCCGAAGATGCCCATGCCATTGCTTTGAGTTCCTATCAGGGCGGGCACATGGAGTACTTCACTTATGTCCGGGAACTTTTGGATAAAAACGGTGGCAAGTCGGTTAGAATCTTTGGCGGCGGGGGTGGGGTTATAACTCCTCCCGAAATTCAAGAACTCCACAAAAGAGGAATAACCCGCATCTATCACTCCAACGATGGGACAGCACTTGGGCTAAATGGAATCATTGAAGACATGATCAATAAATGCGATTACTCAACAATTGATGCCGTGGATTTCAAGCAACTTTCAAATAAAAAACTCTCGCAATATGAAATCGCTAAGGTGATCACTTTTATTGAAGACCACCGGGAGTTTCCTTTTTCAGTTCAAACTAAAAAAATTCCCGTACTGGGAATAACTGGCACTGGAGGTGCTGGAAAATCATCCCTAATAGATGAGCTTCTTTTGCGTTTTTATCGCTACTACCCTGAAAAACGAATTGCCCTGGTTTCCGTAGACCCTACCAAAAAGAAAAATCAGGGAGCCCTTCTGGGTGACAGGATTCGATTGGGATCTGCGGTGTATGATAATTTCTACATCCGATCTCTTGCGACTCGTGATTCGGCCAATGAATTATCTCCAGAAATCAAGAAAGTCGTCGGATTTTTAAAATCATTAGATTTTGATCTTATCCTGGTTGAAACTTCTGGCATCGGTCAGGCCTCTGATGAGATAACAAAAGTCGCCGACAAGACTCTCTACGTGATGACTCCGGAATATGGCGCCTCAACTCAATTGGAAAAAATTGAGATGCTGGAGGTGGCGGATTTTATAGCAGTAAATAAATTTGAAAAACCTCGATCGGAAGACGCGCTGAGAGATGTGCGAAAACAATACCGAAGAAACAAAAATTTATTTGCAAATCATCCCGGTTCTCCCACAGACAAAGAACTCCCGGTTTTTGGTACCATGGCCTCTAAATTTAATGATGTCGGAGTGAATGCCTTATTTCGTGAAATGATTAAGGCGGTAGATTTTTCATCAAATAGTGAATTGGAAAAAATTCCTAGTGATAGAGCACCAGAGAAAAAACTATCCGTCATACCCCCCTCAAAAATTAATTACCTGAGAGATATTTCAGACACAGTTCGTAGTTATAACAAGGAAGCTCTTGAAGCAGTATCTAAACTTCAAAACTACGAAAGTTTGCTACATGCTTCTAAGCTTATAAGTGACAGTAAAGAACTCGAGGTTAAAAAGAGTGAACTTGAAGCCCTGCTAACACGTGAACTTCAAGAAATTCATGACTTCGATAAAATTATCAGTCAGTACACACAGGGTGAATACACCTATGTTGTTCGTGGAAAAGATATCAAGGTGAGTTCCAAGTACACCTCCCTGTCCCATCAGGTTATTTCAAAAGTTGGTTTTCCCAAGTTCCACTATCCGTCTGAAAAATTAAAATTTATTCGTTCTCAGAACTTGCCTGGATTTTATCCATTTGCTGCCGGCGTTTTTCCGTTTAAACGTGCTGATGAAGATCCAAAACGTCAGTTTGCCGGAGAGGGTGGACCAAAAAGAACCAATGCGCGATTTCATTATCTCTCAAAAAATGATTCGGCCAAGAGGCTCTCAACCGCTTTTGATTCCGTAACGCTTTATGGAGAAGATCCGGCCATTCGTCCTGACATCTACGGAAAAGTCGGAGAGTCTGGAGTATCTATTTGTACCTTGGATGACATGATGGAGTTGTATAATGGTTTTGATCTAACATCACCTTCAACCTCTGTATCAATGACCATCAATGGTCCGGCACCGATTATTCTGGCCATGTTTATGAATACCGCGATCAATCGAACCTTGCCGGAACCTGACCAGGAAAAACTTGAGAAGATGGTCGAAATCATGAGACAAGTCAGGGGAACGGTACAGGCCGATATCTTAAAAGAAGATCAGGCCCAGAATACTTGTATTTTCTCTCTCGAGTTTGCATTAAAGATGATGGGAGATGTGCAGGAGTTCTTTTGCAAACACAAAATAAAAAATTACTACACCGTTTCTATTTCTGGCTATCACATTGCAGAAGCCGGTGCCAATCCAATCACTCAAGTTGCCCTCACTCTTTCCAATGGATTTACGTTCGTTGAATATTATCTAAGTCGAGGAATGAACATAGATGATTTCTGTGAAAACTTATCCTTCTTCTTCTCCAATGGCCTTGACCCGGAGTATACAGTTCTTGGCCGTGTCGCACGAAAGATCTGGGCGGTCGCTATGAAAGAAAAATACGGGGCATCAGATAAATCACAGAAATTAAAGTACCATATCCAGACTTCCGGTCGCTCTCTGCATGCACAGGAGATCGATTTCAATGACATCAGAACAACTTTACAGGCCTTCCTTGCTCTTTCCGATAATTGTAACTCCCTTCATACAAACGCTTACGATGAAGCGATAACGACACCGACTGAGGAGTCTGTGCGTCGGGCAATGGCCATCCAGCTGATTATCAACCGTGAGTACGGACTGAATAAAACGGATAATCCTCTTCAGGGTTCATATATCGTGGATGAGTTGGCAGACATAGTTGAAGATGCCGTTTTGACTGAGTTTGAAAGAATTTCTGACAAGGGCGGAGTGCTTGGGGCAATGGAGTCCATGTACCAAAGAGGAAAAATTCAGGAAGAGTCACTTTATTATGAGACTCTCAAGGATTCCGGGGAATTTCCAATTATTGGGGTGAATACTTTTCTCCCTGAAAAACTTCCCGAATGGAAGCCGATTGAACTTTCCCGTGCATCGGAGTCAGAAAAAAATGATCAGATAAATCGATTAAATGCATTTAAAGAACGTAATACTCACAAAGCATCGGAGTGCTTAAACAGGCTCCGGGATACTGCGCTCACTGGTGGCAATATTTTTGAAGAGCTACTGGTTGCAGTCAGATATTGCAGCTTGGGCCAGATTACTTCTGTTCTCTATGAAGTTGGCGGCCGTTATAGAAGGAATATGTAATGAAAAAATCCAAGATCTATACTAAGACCGGCGATAAAGGGGAAACAGGTTTAGTCAGTGGAAACAGGACTCTCAAGTCTGACCTCAGGATAGATCTTTATGGAGAGTTGGACGAGCTTAATTCAAGAATCGGTTTCAGCTGCTCTTTGATGACTTCTGAAATTGAATTTCAACAGACTGTCACTTTTCTTCACCACATTCAGTCGGCGATTTTTGATCTCGGTTCTAATCTCGCCTGTGAAGTGGAAAATCGCTCGAAGTTTAAGCTACCCCAGATATCCCTTGAATTTATAGTTGATCTTGAACTCGAGATAGATAAGCTCGATGCTACTTTGGCAGTCCTGAAAAATTTTATCCTTCCGGGCGGAACCATTATCTCGTCTTCACTCCACCTGTGTCGAACAAACAGCAGATCAGTTGAAAGAAAGCTTGTGCACTATTTCCAGGAAACCAATGAGGCGTTACCAGACAATAGCATGGCATTTCTTAATCGGTTGTCAGATTACCTTTTTGTTCTAAGTCGCTATGTAAATAAAATCAAAGGAGTCGAGGAAATAGCATGGAAACCGCGTAAGTAAATTATTGCTTGAGATATAATTTCTTAATGCCGCTTAATCCCTCGCCCAAAGTGAATTTACCAATTTTATAATTAATAACGACATAAAAGCTGATGGCAATGGATTCGAAAATGACTAAAAAAGCGAATCTTTCATGCTCTGGAATTTCTTCCTGGGCCATAAATGGGAGCCAGACAAACAACAAAAAGATAACCAGATCTATAAGAGACGCAAGGATAGATTTTTCTCTGTAATTGGAGCGAATTTGTTCTTTTGATATTTTAATCTGACTTCTGATTCTTCTTCGAATGTTAATTTCTGCAGCTTGAGTTTGTTGCAGGTGAAAATGTTCGGTATTTCGGAGCTGGTTTTGAATGCGAGCACCAGTAAAATCGACCTTTAATTCATGGCCTAATCGCTCCTTTTCAGGCCCGGGAAATGAAAGGAGCCTTTTCGCCTCATCATCCATATTGCTCTCGTCAATTTTTATAACAGTGCCACCTAATTTAACTCGGTCGCCCAAAAAAATTTCGGCCTGATCAATTTTTATGCCGTTGAGGTAGAGACCGTTTTTGGAGTCATGATCGAAAACTTCAAGCCGAGTCTCCTGCAAAAAAAAAGTACAGTGAATAGAACTCATTTTATGGTCATCAATTTGCCACTGATTTTGAGAGGTCCTTCCAATCGTTATTTTTTTTCCTAGGGGAAGCTCCTTGCGTAAAACCTCGCCCTTAACAATGATTTCAAGAATAACTCTCATTTAACTCCTGAAATCGATTTGGTAATCGAAGTGGCAGATCATTTTTATTTTCTGTAAATACTTATGAACTTCAATGGGAAACTGAAATTCTGGCACGACATATAATCCCCAGAGATGTGACGCCAGAAGGATATCGTAGACCGTAAAAAGTTGTGATTTATAAAATGGTATGAGATCACTTGAAAGTGATTCAAGGTCAAGCATGAGAACCGATTCGAATTCCCCCCTCCTGGAAATTAATTCCTTAAAGGGCCCACGCTTAGCTTCCTTCTTTTTTAAAAAATACTCCCGTGAAGGTTCATTAAATTCAGGAGTATAGATCCAGTGGGGCATCGCTAGGTTATGTACATTTGTTCCTAGTTTATTTAACAACTCATTGAATTTATCAGAAAGAGGATGTTCGGGAATTTGAAGTTTATGTTCCCAGTCTAACTTTGCCATAATCACGAGGCTTTCATTTTGAATTTGTCCAGCCATGTCCACGATCGGTAGCATTTTCAGCCCCGTCAGATTAACTGGAGTGACTTCATCGTCATAGGGTAAGACTATAGATTGATAGGGTAATTGAAGGAATCCCAGAGTCATCCGAACTCGGACACAAAATGGACAATGTACGTAATGATATAACTTGAGCTCCATATTACCCCTAGATATATGGTATTATAACGAAAGGATTGGAAATCACAAACATAAGAGCACTGGCTAAGAACTTGCTTCTGATGTAAAAGGATCCTGTCCTTATTAGAAACAGGGAAATGAGGTTTACGTATGGAATCAATAATTGAAATTACAGATAAGGCGGTTGAGCAAATCCATCAGATTGCCAAGGCCGAAAATCCGGATGGCTCTAAAGGTCTCCGTCTGGCCGTAGTCGGCGGAGGATGTTCAGGGCTTTCGTATAAAATTGAGTTTGGTGAAGCAAAAGATAAAGACAACATACTTAACTTTGGTGAAGTCCGAGTTTTAATTGATCCTAAGTCGGTGATCTATCTCAAGGGTATCGTTCTTGATTTTAAAGACGGTCTAAATGGTAAGGGATTTGTTTTTGAAAATCCTAACGCCAAAAACACCTGTGGTTGTGGTGAATCTTTTTCACTTTAATTTATGTTAAACAATTATCGACTTCATGCCGGTCAATTTAGAGTCACTTTCACAGAGATCCATTTCGAGGGAGAGGACGTCAGATCTTTTCTTCAATCCCAGTCGACTTATAATATTGATTTACTCAGTAACAATAATTTTCATCTGATAAGTTTTCTTGATCCTCAGGGTCGTGTTGAGTTTTATGCCTGGCTTGTTCTGAAAGATAATCGCTACTCCATGCTCATACCACCAGCGTTGATTGATAAATCAATGGTCCGGCTAACTAAGTTTCTTATCTCGGAGGATGTCGTCATTTCTGCTCCTCTTGAGAAAGAATTTACATTTTTAATTGGTCCTGAATCCTGCCTTTATGAATCTGGGACAATTCAGGGAACTCTCTTCGAAGAAACTGCTTTTTTGATTGAAAACCCTGTCCCGTATTTAGAATATGTTTCAACAGAAGATCTTGAAAAGTGGCGTGGGCTTACTGGCTGGCCGACATTTGATGGTACAGACTATAGCTTTGAAATAATCAATAACCTTCGCTTGTTTGATCTTTCTCTTGCAATGAATAAAGGCTGCTTTCCAGGTCAGGAGACAGTTTCAAAGATTGCCACCCGTCGTGGTGCTGCTTATGCGCCAGTATTGATTGAGGTAAGTCATCCGGGTAGTTCCGGAGAGATACTCAGTTTTGATAAAAAAATTGGCAAGGCCGATCATTGTTATGAATGGGAAGGGAAATATTTTATCTCCGGAAGTCTCCTGAGAGATTTTCGAGTGGAAAAAATGAAGATTCATTTTGTACTTAATCAGATTCATTTTGAGGGAACAGTTCGTTACTATCCACTAATTTCCGGAGATGCCCGTTCTAAGGCAGAAGAGCTTTATTATGAGGCGACTGAAGACTTTAAACATGAACAGTTAGATAAGGCAGAAAAAAACTTCAGGCATTCAATCAGACTGGACCCCACTTTTGGCGATGCCTATGAGAGTTTGGGAGTCATGCTTGGAAGGCAGGAGCGCTATCAGGAGGCGATAGATCTCATGATGCATTTATCTCAGGTCGATCCCAAATCGGTTCTCGCTCATACAAATATGTCCTTATATCTTATGCGGCAGGGAAAAATTACAGAAGCCGAAGAACAAAAATCTCTGGCGATGGTTAAATCCTTTCAAGGTTTTGGAGATGAATCAAAACGTAAGGAAGCAGATGCCCTTCGTAAAGAACAGCAACTCAAGGAATGGGATCAACGCGAATCGATGTTCCGACAAGTTCTTGAGATTGATCCGGAGGATACTCTTGCCAACTACGGTCTTGGTTCAATAGCGGTCGAAAAGGGTGACTGGCAGAAGGCCCGTCATCATCTTCAGATTGTTTTAAATCAAGATCCAAAATATTCGGTTGCCTATCTTGCATTGGGGAGAGCGCTGAAAGGTCTGGGTCTGTTGGAAGAGGCAAAGAATATCTGGCTAGAAGGTATTAAAATTTCCGCCGCCAAAGGGGACCTCATGCCCGCCAATCAAATGCAGCAGGAACTTAATTTCTGACAAATTCATTTGCAGCTTTTTTTAGATCAGCTTTTAAGCTCTTTAAATCTTTTGCATGTAGTTTAAGTTTCTTTTCCAGAGCTGGAATATAACGTTTAAATTTTTTGAGTTCAGCCTGCTGTTCCATAATAAGATCCCACCCGGCTGAATGAATCAGGCCTTGTTTTTTTGCCCATTTTAAATCTTCAAAAGAAAAAAGAAGCATGTAGTACTCTTCAATCGCCCTCCAGATAATCTTTTCTTTCTCAGTCTTACTAAATAAATAGTAAATTGAATCCATCTCTTTAGATTTCGCCAGATCAGAGAAAAGCTTGAAGGCCCAGAAAAAAGTAAAGTAGGCGTGATAAATGCCTCGAAGTGGCCTTAGTGTTTGTCTCCATGGACTGTAATAGATGTTATCAATCGGCTCCTCAATCAATTTTGACAGATTGAGATAATAATTAAGATGATGATGGCCGTTCTCATGTAACAGGTCATCCATCAAATCGACGAAGTCCCTGTGATAGAGATTGATCATCGAGTATCCAGGAAGGTCTTGATGCGAGTAACTAACGAGCTGAGCTTCCTTAATGGGGATAATCACGTCAGTAAAAGCAGAGAATCTATCCCATGACGTTGGTGAAAATTTTCGGATGAGTTTCAGAGCAATTTCAATTTTATGAGAAAATGTTTTCATTTCCTTCATACTGGATGTCATAAGCCTTAAATCTTTTCCATCCAGGTGAAGAGTAGTTTCAAGAAGCCTTGAAATCTTTTTTCCCTTGCAAATTTCCCCCAGTGAACCTTGGACACGGTAGTCTCCAGAGAGCTTATCATTTTTTAGAATATGCCTCTCACCAAAGGTAACGAGGTGTTTATCAAATATGGCAAGTGACTGGATTGAAGCTTTACCGAGAAAACTTCCCTGATTGAGTCGTTTTAAAAAATGATCGGCGAATTCACTGTTATTCCATTTCTCAAATACCACTTCCTCCTGTTGGCCAAAGTGAGTTTTTCCAAGGAGGGGATCCTGTTTATTAAAGAAATGAAAGAGTTGAAGTTGTGTTAAAAAGTTCCAATTAATATTGGAATAGTCGTTGAGTTCATTGGAATGTTGCTCGAGCCATACGGAAATATTTCTTTTAGGGAGCTTCTTTAGATTCTGCAAGGTGATTTTAATATTTTTTTTATAACGAGATTTAAGCCGTGATTTTAACCGAGAATATTTGGTAGAAATAAAGTTCATAAAAAAAGTGGCTGGGAAGGAGGGACTCGAACCCTCGACCAACAGATTAACAGTCTGCTGCGCTACCAACTGCGCCACTTCCCAACTCATAGTCAAAAGATCAGTAATTTATAAACGTGGACCGGAAATCTGTCTAGTTTTTTTGGCATATTATACTGTTTTTAATTAGTTTATTTATTTAGTCAACTTTTCACAAAGGTTGACCGATATAGTCAAAAAAGGATGTTCTCGTGTCTAAAACTTCCTTTGTTCTTCAGGCCCTTAAAATTTTAGGTTCCGAAGAAATACTAAAGCTATCCGAAGCCCTTCACCACAAGTCAATTCCAGTCAAAAAAGCGGCAGGGGAAGATCTCGTTGTCTGGAACGAGACGTCCGAAGCTCCAAAGCGTAAAGAATCAGCGGAATCGACCAGTGCAGATATTCTGATGTTTCCTGAACGACCAAAACGGTCTGAGGAGGATGAACAGGAACACACGCCTGGTCTCATGGCGTCGGAGCTCATTTTTTGGCAAAGGGAGATGATTAAACATACCGGTGAAGTTCAGAAATCAGAAGCCTTGAAAGAATATAAGAAATCAACCAATGTCTACATGGTTCAAACAGTTGAGGCCGACGGCAAAAAAAGCTCACGTTCTGCGGCAACCGAAGGAGTCCTTATTAATAAGAAACAAGCCTAGTGGAAGGGAATGGCCGTAACTTTTTGAGGTAACTTTAAATTCAAATTTTTTATTAAAAGCGGATCAATGGAAAGTTGTCCATCCCCATGTACCTGAAGCTGAGTTCTTAGCGCAAAAAAATCATGATCCGGATGCTCTAGTCCAAGCAAAACTTCACGCGATTGTTCTCTGTCAAAACTCTTGTTAGTAATGAGAAGACCGGTGATTTTTTCTTTAATTGGCCGGATGTCCTTTAATGGACAACGGTAGTGTGGTCCACCATCAAATGGATCGACTTCATATGTGTATTTAAATCCAATTGATTCAAGCATCGTTCTTACTGGCTCAGTGTCTTTACCCACCTTTCCTATTGCCTCTCGGGCCTCCATGGGAAGAAGGGTTTGGTAAATGTTCTCTGAAGGAAAAAGACTTAATATGAACTCTTTATTGTTCCGACTTAGCATATCTGCTTCTTGATAATTCATGTTGATGAATCTTCTTCCAATTGCTTCCCAGAGAGGAGAATTGCCATGCTTATCAAAGGGAGGCATGAGTTCAGAATGAATCATCGGTTTAAATCTCTCCGGATGAGTTCCCATGAAAAGAAAACGCACAAAGGAGAGCTGCTTTCCCAGTTTATCTTTATGACCTCGGTAATCAGGGTGAAGAACGAGCCCACCAATCTCAGTGGGTCCATTCGTTTCTAACCCCAACTTAAGAGTCCCATGAACAAATCCAGTATTAATAGTCTGAGAAAATTTGGCCTCTTGACCGACACTCATATAAAAGTGAGGCTCGTTTTCTGTTCCGTGTTGGGCATGAATCATAGAAACCCCAAATATTTTTCCGGATTCAAAATCCTCCAGAACAAAAATATAGTAGTTTCTATATAAATCCTGACTTGGATTTTTAAAACTTCGGACAGAACTATCAATTTTGGAGCTGATTAATTCTTCGTCACAAGGAAGATTAATGAAGTTCATGATATGACTTAACCTAAATAAATCATTTAAGTCTTTTGGCTGAACAGATCTTAATACAAACATTCAGAACTCCTGCTGAATAATCTCTTCCAATTTATTGAGGGCACTTAGAGAGAATGACCATGGTAGCACGAGAAGATAAGCTTTATCGATACTCGTTCCCTGAAGACCCAGTGTGGCAATTTTTTCGGCCTTAGGTTTTAGTGGGTAGTAACCCACAGTTGAAAAACCTTCCAGAAGTTGGTGTTTGTTCAAAAGCGCCTCAATTCTTTGGTGGAAACGCGTCCACTTTCCAAAGGGGCCCCATAATTCTTGGCCTAGCACGTAACTAAGCCAGTGAGGTAAGGTAAAATGATGTACCCCCGGACTTGACTGAGCCGCTTTTAGTGAAGTTTTACTGACCACGACTGCACCATATTCAAGAAAATCGATGATCGCAGCTTCATGCCCATCGGACAAAAATTGATGCACTGTCCACGGCCTTCCAACGAATTTGTGCTGAATATTTTGGTATTTAATCACGGCTTCCGAGATATCTCCGAAACACATGTAGTGCCAACCCGGAATCTGAACCTGCGGCAACTCCTGGTCTGGAGTGTGCTCAAACTGGAGTCTGCCCCAAATAATTTGAGGATGAATTTGCACCATGAGAGGTCCGTGGAGTTCAAGATTCAACGGAGACAGCTCTTTTAACTGACCCGAGAGAATCTCCGAAAATTCTCTCTCGATAGCTCTGGGTGTCATGTCGATCTAGTCCTTGATTTCTTCTCTGACGGTAAGGGATAATACCCTGACTATTTGGAGGATACTACTATCGAAGACGTGTTGAAAACAGTTGAGGCATTGCACGCCCAAAAGGACTATAAGAGTGCAATTCATAAACTTGAAACAAACCAATCAAAAATTTCACCCGGAGTCTGGCACTATAATATGGGTTCAGTTCATGGAAAATTAGAAAACTGGTCTTTATCCCGGTTTCATTTTTTAATGGCGGAATTAAATGGTTACTCCACGAAAGAATTGATGATGAATAAAAAGTTGGTTGAATCAAAACTTTCGATTGAAAAATATGAAAAGCCGATTTCAACAACTGACTATTTGATCAAAGGAAGCCTGATCGCAAGTCAGGGAATTCTAACAATGGTCAGCTTTCTCATTATTCTCTTCGCTATTTATAGGGCCAGGAAAGTCTCGGAACTTAAAAGTCTCGCTTTAACGACCCTCTTCGCCGGTTTTATTCTTGTGTTAAATTTTTGGATATTATCCTGGACCAAAGTCGTGGTTTTTTCACCCCAGATGGTTCGGGAAGGTCCCTCTGTTATTTTTAGAGAAACAACAGAAGTTCCGGCCGGAATAATGTTAGTTATTTCAAAAGAAGGGGAATGGTCTAAGATAATCTATCCTTCACGTTTTGAGGGATGGACTCAAGGGAAGAATTTCAGGGAGCTCAAATGACATACGAAAAAGAAATTACCGAAAAGATAATGAAGGGTGAGTCCACATCTGATCGTTTGGAAATACCTCTGCTTAAATATCTCTGGGATGCCGGCCCCATTTCTTTCCTGTCCAAAGAAGGCTACCACGACTTTTTTAAAAAAATTCCAGTTCTAAGTTCTTTTTCAGATAACGAAGTTCGGCTATTTACGAAATTTCTTCATAGAAGAGAATTCCAACCCGACGAAGTGATTTTTAAGCAGGGCGATACTGGCTATGGCTTTTATTTTATATTTAGCGGATCTGTAAATATTTTTGCAAATTACAATCCTCAGGGAAATGAACAGGGTGAATTGGTCATTAAACTTGATAGCAGGCAATATTTCGGCGAGATGGGTCTGTTGGAGGAATATAACCGCAGAACTGCTACGGCCAGAGCAGGAGAAAATACCATTTTGCTTGGTATTTTCAAGCCAGATCTTGAGAGAATGCTGGAACTCCATCCTGTCTTGGGTGCAAAATTCCTGAGAGAAATGGCACTGATCATGGCCAACCGAATGGGTCAATTGACCAGGGAAATTGTGAGTCTTAAAAAAAAATTAAAAGAACTTGAGCTTAAGGGATGAATAGAAATCAGAAAATTAAGCTATACCTATTTACCCTTATAATGAGTATGGCGGTAATTTTCGCCATCACATTCCCGCGTTTAACGTTACCTTTTGGATTTGCTTACATCATATATCTGATGGTCAGACCTCTGACTGTCAGGCTTATTACGGGAAGCCGTCGGCAAAGAATCCTTTACTTTTTTCTGGTTCTAACCGGAAGCATCCTGATTCTCTTACCCCTGGCGGCAACAATTTACAATATTGATACGAGTTTCAGTGCTTTTACCCAAGAGCTGCCTGAAGTCCAAAAAGTTTTGCAGGAAAAATTTTTTGCGTTGAAATTGAAAGTTTTTGAGAAGTATGGATATAGAATAAATGTTGAACCCGTGAGCTACATTATGATTAAAATCGAAACTCATGGTTCAGATCTCTTAACCCAGATCCCGAATTATCTCTCCCATCTTTTTGAGTGGCTTTTACTTGTTCCCTTGTTTTTGTATTTCTTTTTTATGGAAAGTCGCAGATCCAGCAATAAGTTACTTGAAGCTGTCCCTAATATTATTTTTGAGAAGAGCTATGTGCTTTTTTCTCAATTTAATACCAAGTTCGGCGAATATATGATTGCCAAATTTATT
The DNA here is from genome assembly GCA_964203555.1 of Bacteriovoracales bacterium. Taxonomy (GTDB): domain Bacteria; phylum Bdellovibrionota; class Bacteriovoracia; order Bacteriovoracales; family Bacteriovoracaceae; genus Peredibacter. The sequence goes on along the minus strand of CAXNNO010000015.1, from coordinate 2,103 downwards.
GAGGCAACCATTCTGGGAACGATTGTGACGATTGGTTTGAGTATCATTGGATTTCCTTATGCCCTGGTCCTGGGCCTCATTGCTGGCATAACCAATATACTGCCCTATATTGGGCCAGTGTTGGGGGTCATACCTGCTCTATTCATTGCCCTTTTATCAAAAGATCCTAATGCATCAATGGCAGGCATGTTATTTGTTTTTGCAATAGCTAATTTGATCGATATTATTTTAGTCTTTCCTTTGCTGGTTTCTAAAATTGTAAACCTTCATCCTATCCTGGTTGTGGTGAGCATAATTATTGGGTCACAGCTTGGTGGGATTGTGGGAATGATTGTAATTATTCCGTTCATTGCTTTTTTTAAATTATTATTTATTGAAATCTACAAGGATTTATCGGTCCAATTATGAAAATAGCTTTTTTAACCATCATCTTAATCCTTGCTTCCTCCTGCTCGACAGAAAAGCCTAAGGGCAAAACTGAAGCAGAAGTCCTATTTAAAGAAGCTGAGGAGCTGATGGAAGCCGAAAGATACATTCTGGCGATTGAAAAACTCAATGAAATAAAAACTCAGCATCCATACTCCTACTACGCGACCCCCGCCGAATTACTTCAAGCCGATGTTCTATATTTCCAGGAAAATTACATTGAAGCCGCTGCCGCCTATTTATTGTTCCGTGATTTTCACCCCCGTCATGAAAAAATTCCTTATGTTGTGTTCAAAATCGCTGAATCCTATTCTAAACAAATTCCGGATACGATTGATCGTGACCTTGAACCAGCTTTGGAATCAATTAAATATTATGATGAGGTAATCCAGAAATACGCAGATAGCAGCTACAGGACCACTGCCTTGGAAAAGGTCAGCGACGCCAAGAAAATGTTACGTAAAAAAGACCTCTATATTGCTGATTTCTATTTTAAAACTAAAGAATTCTACGCCTCAAGGTATTGGTATTTAGATATTCTAGAAAATCATCAGGATGAAAAAACCCGCCGTCATGCTATGACTCGAACCATTCTTGCTTCTTCAAGGCTCAAAGAATGGCAAACCTGTGTAGATTACGTAGAAAAATTTTACCAATTGATTGATAAAAAGGGGCAGAAGGAAATAAAATCGGTTAAAGATAGCTGTCAGAAAAAAATCTAAGCCTGGAGTCTTTTTTGGAAAATATGAAACAAAGTGATCTTCTTAAAAAAGCAAAAGATGCGTATCAAAAAAATGATCTTAAGACTTCGGGTCTATTTTTAAATGAAATTATAGAGCAAAATCCTAATGCTACCGAAGCCTTCTTTTATCTTGCTAATATTTTTCATCTAAAGGGAGAACTTGGAAAGGCTATTAAGGCCTTTCAGCGAGTCTTAGAGCTTGATCCGCATCACACCGACGCAGCCATATCATTATCTGTTATTTTTAATGATATTGGAAAATATGAAGAGGCCAAAACGATATTTGAGAAGGCGAATAATCAGGTGAAAAATAATCAGCAACAGGGTGTCTCGGATCCCCACCTGAATAAAAAATTCTCTCTCAAGCATTATGAATTGGCCGAGATGTATTCTTCTTACGGACGCGCTGATGAGGCGCTTTTTGAATACAATAAGGCCGCAACTCTAGACACAGATAATTTAGAGATTCGAATCAAAGTTGCTAAAACCTATACAAAAAAAGGTTTTACATCCAAAGCATTTGAGGAACTCAAGCGCCTCAAAAATGAACATCCGGGTTATATGCCCGCCAGGATTGCCATGGGGCTTTTATTCTACGGCAATGGTAATATTATCGAGGCGCAGGCCGAGTGGCAGAACGTCTTATCGAGAGAGCCAAATCATCCCGAAGCAACGATGTATATTCAGCTTTCAAGAACGGCCAGCGAAACCAACATCAATTTATAAAAAAAAAGCCCTCACAAGAGGGCTTTTTTTATATAAATTAAATTCTTAATTAAACTTCAATGGATCTGGAATTAGAATTGTAAAGGTTTGTCGTTGGTTTAAGATCACCAACCTCGAGTGAAATACTTGGCTCATATGAAGTTCTGCGGGCATCATCGGACGAGAAGTTAACGATAAACATTTTAAGCTGCTTGTACATTTCGTGCTTC
>CAXNNO010000014.1:0-16459 GCA_964203555.1 Bacteriovoracales bacterium | reverse complement strand
GCACCGGACCTGGTTCAAAGATTCCTACCAGACCCGAAAAACGAAACCCTTCCTGCTCAAGGATCTTTTTTGCCGGTTCAGTATTTGGATGAACTTTCCCGATCACATGCTGTGCATCTTCTGGCAGAAGATTTGCGATAATCGGATATTTTGGCATCATCTCTTCAATGAATTTTTTATTTTTTACATACAAATAATCGGCGGTAGGGAAATCAATTTTAAAAAAATGCTTTCCGACGGAATCCCAAAAAGGAGAGTGACCTGAATCATTGACCATGCCCCGTAATTCAGCGATGACTTGATCTTCAAAAAACTTCCTGTTCTCAGCAATAAAAAGGAATCTTGAAAGCGATAAGAATCTTCCGTTCTGAGAATTCCTAAAATCAGGATGCAGATAAAGTGAGCATATCTCTGCCGGTCCATTATGAATGAAATGGAAATGCAGTGAGGTAATATCATTTTTAACATGAATCGTTTTGGACTCGTGGTGTGTTTTTTCAAGACGGTAAAAATAATAAGGCTCGAATCCACCAATCTTAGAAATAATGGCACATACCCCGACGATCTTACCTGTGAAGAGTTCTTCCATCACAAAGAGGTAATCCTCTCCGCCGGTACTATCTTCCTGGTGAAGAAAACTTCTTTCAGAAATTCTAATTCGCTTTTTTAAGACTTCAGGATCCTTAGGTAGAGACGTGAGTCCATGTCCGGATTTTTCCAGAAGTTCCATCAGACCATCCAGATCTTTCTGTTCAATTGGACGGATGATGAACATGATTAGTTCATCTCACTTAAAGTTTTCTCGATGATTTCACAAACCTCATCAATATGTTTTTCATTTGTCACCATGACCGGCATAAGGAAGCGGACACGAGTTGTCGGATGTCCGCCTGCCATGAACGACAGAACTCCATTTTCAAATAATTGAATTGTAAAGGCCTTGGATTTTGCTTCGTCTCCATTAAAAACGGTCATGGCAACCATGGCGCCAATTCCGTAGGGACCCTTCATTTTTTCCGGCATTTTGGTTGAAATTTTTTCCAGATTGGCCTTGAATCTTGCGTGAAGCTTCTGGATCCGTCCATTCTCTCCCAGGTAGTCCCCATTGACGATTGAGCTTATGACATAGTGGGAAGCTGAAATTTGAGCGGCCGAACCAGTAAAGGTCTGGGACATAAGGCCTGGTTTGGGTTTGTGGTCATCAGTAAAAAGAGTTGCACAGACTTGAGAATTTTTTCCAACGGCCACCACATCGACAAGCTTATCAAGCTTGAAGTGTTGGAAGGCAAATAGTTCACTGGTCCTTGCAAAGCTCTGGACTTCATCTGCAAAAACAGAAATATTATTTTCTTTGCAAACTGCGATTAAGGCCTCAAAGAATTCGCTGTGGCCTACCCACGAACCATTCTCTCCCTGAATAAGTTCCATCACAAACCCAGCGTACTGTCCTGGGAAGCGAGCAATGAATTTTTTCATCGCCTTGACGGCAGCTTCGATTGATCCCTGGTGATCTTCAGCGGAATAAAAGGGAATGTAGTCTACATCTAGTGTTTTCGGGAGACCCACCCGGTATGCCGCCTTATCTGTCACCCAGGCCATGCCGAGAGTTCGGCCGGCGAAACATTTTTCAAAAGCAAAAAATCGATTCGCGGGCGCATGCCTTTGAAAAATTATTTTGAATGCATTCTCATTTGCCATGGCACCAGAGGTTGAAAGAAAAACATTTTTCACCCCCGCACCATACTTACAGGCCTCTTTTGAGAACAACTCGAGTAAAGAAGCCGTGTCTGTATTCTGTTGAAGATGACCATTCATGACTGTATTTGAAATGGCCCCATTTATCTGAGCTTCCACAACACCGGGGTGCGAATGTCCCATATAATGAACGCCAATGCCTGTGATGAAATCGTACTTAACTGATCCGTCTGCCAACTCAACAAAAGGACCATTTCCAATGCCAGAGCCGAGATAATTATAAAAAAGCGCCCCTCCCCGGTAGTCGGCCATTTTTTTTAAGAGGCCTTGATATGACTCTTTTAATTCCGGGTCCGGTGATCGTACAGCTGTCAATTTTGAAGAGTGCTCTGAAAGTGCTTCTAGGATGAGTTTTTTCGCTTTTTCCAAACGAGGATCATTAAAAAAACCATCGGCTACAGTCTTGGCCATAATTGCTCCAAATTATTTTTTACACTACAATGAGTTTTCGGCAGTTTAAGCTGAAGACTTGAAGTTAATCAAGAAAAAGCTCCGGAGAATAAACTGAGACTTTTTGTCAGGTGATTGACCTTAATAAGGTTAATCCTATTTCTAATAATTCAGTAGACCAACTTTTTAGATCATTTTCCACAATTGTCGATCTTTGTCGTGCGTTAAAGTACTCCCAATTGATTGCCTGATACAGGCCAACTGTGATACTTTCCACAGCTCAAAATTAACTAATTACGTTCACGTTACGATGGAGTTCACATGACGATGAAGACCGTGAAGCATTATGATATTAAAAAAACCGATAAAGAAACTCTGAAGAGTTGGCTGCATCTCATGATTCTTGGAAGAATGATTGATGAGCGAGCTCCCAATTATCTTAAACAGGCCCTTGGCTGGTCTTATCATGCCCCCTACGCCGGGCACGACGCTATTCAGCTGGCGATCGGTCAGGTATTTGATAAAAAATCAGATCATTTGTTCCCATATTATCGTGATATGTTGACTGCCCTTTCGGCCGGACTGACTCCTGAAGAATTAATTCTTAACGGGATTTCCAAAGCAACTGACTTAGCTTCTGGTGGACGACATATGTCTAATCATTTTGCGAAACCAGCATGGAATATTCACAATGTTTCATCTTGCACCGGAAACCACATTCTTCATGCCGTGGGTGTCGCCCGCGCGATGAAAACTTATAAGCACAAAGGTGTGGCGTTTTGTTCACAAGGTGAATCTTCAGTCTCTGAGGGGTATTGTTACGAAGCCATAACGGGAGCCGACAGAGAACTTCTTCCATGTGTCTTCGTTTTTCAAGATAATGGTTATGGGATATCTGTTCCAAAATCTGATCAAACGGCAAATGAACACGTCGCAGATAACTTTTCAGGATTTAAAAATCTTAAAATTATTAAATGTGATGGGAAAGATGTCTTTGATTCCATGAATGCCATGAGGACAGCTCGCGAACATGCCATGAATAAACTGGAGCCGGTCATTGTTCATGCTGAATGTGTTCGTATCGGGAATCATTCAAATTCTGATAATCATGAATGGTATCGTGATGAAAAAGAACGTGCCGATGCAAAAGCTCAGGATCCGCTTCCTCAATTTAAAAATGAATTGCTTAAGGCCAGGATCCTGACAGAAAAAGAGATACAGAAAATTGAGGAAGAGGCCAAGGCCATGCTTCTCGATGCTCATTCAAAAGCAGTGAAGGCACCAAATCCAACCCCTGAGTCAATCTATGATTTTGTCCTCCCTGAGGCCCATGTTCCTCAGAAGTATGTCGACGGAACTCATCAGGAAACTTCAGAGCCTAAGAAATTTATTGATGCCATCAACGGAACCCTGAAGGGTGAATTTCGCCACAATCCGGATACCTATATCTGGGGACAGGATGTGGCCAATAAAGAGAAGGGCGGTATTTTTAACGTGACCAAAGGTATGCAGCAGGAGTTTGGGATAAGTCGAGTCTTCAACGGCCCAATTGCTGAGGATTTTATTCTTGGTACAGCTAATGGTATGTCCCGGTTTGATGATAAAATTCGCATCGTCGTGGAAGGGGCCGAGTTTGCTGATTACTTCTGGCCTGCGATGGAGCAAATGGTTGAGACTTCTCACGATTATTGGAGAAGCAATGGCGCGTTCTCGCCAAACGTTACGATTCGAATCGCTTCTGGTGGCTATATCGGTGGTGGCCTTTATCACTCGCAAAATTTAGAAGGAACCCTGTGTACTTTACCGGGTATACGTGTGGTTGTCCCGGCCTTCGCAGATGATGCTGCTGGATTATTGAGAACCTCCATGAGGTCTCGCGGGTGCACTGTCTATCTTGAGCCAAAAGCGCTTTATAATGCAAAATATGCGATGACTCCAGTTCCTGAAGATTTTGAAGTCCCTTTTGGGAAGGCCCGTGTACGCCGCGAGGGTCATGATTTATCTATCATCACCTATGGAAATACAGTCCATTTTTCTCTGGAAGTCGCCGAAACCCTCGCCAAAGAAGGTTTTGAGGTTGAAGTCCTTGATCTGCGCTCACTAAGTCCTCTGGATTATGATGCTATTGTGGCCACGGTTAAAAAAACTCATAGGGCCCTCGTTGTTCATGAGGATAAGGTATTTGCCGGTTTCGGAGGAGAACTTGTTGGAGTCATCAACGAAAAAGCTTTCGAGTATCTTGATGCACCCGTGAGACGTGTCGGATCTGCCTTTACCCCTGTTGGATTTAATCGAATTCTTGAAAGAGCTGTTCTGCCAGATGCGACTAAAATTCTCAGCGCTGCCAGAGATCTTCTACATTACTAATTTTAGGGGGCCCCTAACGGGGCCTTATTCTTTCGACACGTTACAAAACCCCTTTGTAAAATTTTTAGGGATCATGGCGAATTAAAATCCTTTCAGTTAAGATGCAGCCTGTCCAAATACTCCTTAGGAGCATCCTTTGAAAAAAATTTTAATCATCAGTTTAATATTCGGCTCGCTAAACGCTTTTTCCCAATCCTATTTGATTTTAAATAATGGAGTCACCCTTACAACCGACAATAAGGGATTCTTGTATGACTTTGGACACTTTCATCTTCCCTACAAAGTGAATTTAAATGGGGGGAGGTTTTTTGTTGAAAATAACATGCTTGTAACCATTGATAGTTCAGGTTTTCTTTACAATAAGTTATTTAAAGTGGGCAAAGTTAAGGTCAAGGGATCTCATTTTATTATCAACGAAGAAAATGAGCTTATTACAATCGACAGTAACGGATTTTATTATGTATTTGATAAAGATGGTAAAACCTTTAAGAAAGTGATCGCCTATGGTGGAAATTTCTTTGTGGTTAAACCTGATGATAAAAAACAACTCTTAGATATTTATGCCATTAACGATAAGGGCAGCTATTTCAAAGTTTCAGTTGAGGGACTAAATCTTGCTGATGTCATTTTTTTGGGGGGCAGTTTTTTTCAAACCAAAGATGGGGTGATCCACACAGTTTCAAAAGATGGTTTTATCTTTTCTAAAAAAGATATTAAGGTTGGGTCAATTGTGAAATCCGGCGGAAATTATTTTATTGATTCAGATAATACCCTGTTTACTGTTTCCGAAGATGGGCCTTTAAACATGCCTGTTATCCCTGTGAATTTGAAAATAAATAAGATCACCAAGACCGGTTCAAACTACATGATTGATTCAGAGGGACGTCTTTTTATTGTCGATAAGTCAGGACAAGTCTTCGAAAGAACGACTCTTCATGATCTCAGTAGTGTCAAAATTATTTCTTTCTAAATTTTCTGCCCTTTCTTTTTATCCGTAGCGTCGCCTTAAGGTCACAGAAGGTTATTCAAGCTCTTGGCCTTTTCTCAATAATTTCATCTTCGCTTAATAGAAATCGACATATTACTTGAGTATAGTCGCCTTGCTTTTACATCCGGAAAAAGAGAGGCCCTTATGAAATTTTTGCTGCTCACAATACTGATTACTCTGTCGGTTGACACTTTTTCACAATCCTATTTGATAATGGATAATGGAATTGTCATTACAACTGATACCAATGGCTTTTCTTACGATTTTGGTCATTACGCCTTCCCACAAAAAGTCACTTTAAAGGGTGGTCAGTATTTTGTCGAAGAAGGAAACATTCTCGCTACCATTGATGAGAATGGACTGCTGTTTAGAAAGTACGAAATTATTCCTGAAAAAATCAGAGGCAAAGGTATTAACTACTTCATCTCTTTTGACGGAGTCTTTTATGCCATCGATAAAAAAGGGTATTTGAAGGTTACGGAGTCAGATCTGTACAGGCATGCCCTGAATTTTGGTGGCAACTACTTTACCGTATTAAACCCTGAAACCAATGACGTAGAACTATTTGTTGTCAACAGCGAGGGCGTGGTCGTGAGACCGGAAATACCCTCTTTGAAAGTCAGAGACATCGTTTCCTTTGGTGGGACTTATTTCATGAATAATCGGGGGATTATTTATACTGTTTCCTCGGATGGACAAGTCACCCAGAGGGATGAACACCGGGTGGGAATTCTGCAGAAGAGAGGAGGGAATTTCTTCCTCGATTCATCCGGCTTTTTTTATTCAGTAACCGAATCCGGCGAACTCAAGATGCCGCCTTTGCCGCTATCCATGAAGGCCGGTGGCATCTTAAAGTTAGGGTCCAATTATTTTATAGATCAAAATGGTAAGTTTTTTATCATCGATAAGAACGGATTTATTTATGAAAGAGAGATGCGTGATCACGACTTTCGGCTGACAAAAATTATTTCTTTATAAATCAGGTGCCCTTTTTAGAAGGGCACCATTTCAAATCAATCGCAAATGATGGCCTATTTCTTTAAGAATAGGCCTCAATATTTCTGATCCATTCCATTCATCAATAACTGTAATATCATTTTCCGGGCCCAGCTCTTTTTTTATCAAAGAAACAAAGCTCTCAATTTCATTGGGCCTTATTTCCTTAATCACCATCACATAGAGATTTTTAGTAAAATTCTGCCCGATAATGAGCCTACTGCTTAAATCTGATGCTTCATTGAAATTGGCCGTCAGAAGCCCATCTAGTAAATAATCAATTTGGGCGTAGTAGGGATTCGTAGCCGATTCATCTTTTATTAACCAGATGATTCCCCTCGTAAGTGGCGTGACTTGTCTGATCAGTTCATTCATTGCGCTTCAATTCTTGTTTGAAAATAGAATCAAGAATTCCGTTCAGAAAAGAAGCTGATTCTTTGTTCGAATATTTCTTACCCAGTTCTATCGCCTCGTTTATGACAACCTTCCCGGGAACCTCTGGAGTGTACTTAAGTTCAAAAATCGCCAAAATAAAAATCGTATGCTCAATTTTAGAAATCCGGGAGAGTTTCCAGTTCTTAAGATATTTCACCAGAATTTCTTCAAGTTCAACATGATGCTTAAGTATCCCTTTTACCATTGTTGATACATAGGTAAGAGTCTCGGGATTAAGTTCCACCGAAAGAGTTAGTTTAAACTCTTGAACACGCTCAAAAATCTCTTCAGGAGAAAGGTTCTTCTTTTGATCCTGAAAAGCAGGGAGTTGAAAATGATAAAGAAATTGCAGGCAGAATTCACGTGCCTCACGCTTAATATTCACGGTTGTCATCCTTATCTTGAGCTGGATTTATTTTAAACTGGTTAAACTCATCGTGCTTTAATTCGTTTACAAATTCTTCTACATCTTGAAACTTTCGATAAACGGCCGCAAATCGAATATAAGCAACCGGATCAAGATGACGGAGATACATCATGACCAGATTACCAATTTCTTTAGACTGTACTTCCTTATCGGAAATATCCAGAATGGCCTTCTCTATGTTGTTGATGACTCTTTCAATTTGAATGGCAGAGATGGGACGTTTTTCACAGGCCTTCTCAATTCCCTTGAGAATTTTTTCCTGATTGTAGGCCTCTCTTCGGGCATCTCTCTTGATCACCATGGGCATTGAAAGCTCAACGGTTTCAAAGGTGGTGAATCTTTTTTGACAAGTTTCACATTTCCTTCTCCTGCGAATGACACAGCCTTCCTCAAGATTTCGTGAATCTAGAACTTTGGTATCCGGGGCGGAACAATAGGGACATTTCATAATGCAGACCTGAACTATATCTAGTGGTTAATCTCTATTCTATTACCACTATTGAAACAAGATGAGAAGCTAAATGGCTGAAAAGAGATAATTACTCATTTCTTAGATTTATTCACGCAAGGTCCTTCTTTCCAAGTCTTATGACCCTGGCACTCAGCTTCACATGAGTTCCCATAAGTTTGACCACCGGCACAGACAGGCTGGAAAATTTTCATGCAGTAGCAGGGCTTGACCGTATAGGGACTGACCTGCTGGGCATCACTCTCTCCTGCAGATGGAGTTTCAGATTTTTTTGTACTACAGGAGGCAGCCAGGGCGATGAGTAGAATGTATTTCATTTTTTATCCTTGTTTATAGACAGGAAATTTAACGCATAAATCATGCACACCTTGCTTCACTTCTTTTAAGATGCTCTGGTTTTGTGGATTTTTTAATGCCTTGATAATAAATTCCGCCATCAGTTTCGTTTCCGCTTCCTTGAAGCCACGAGTGGTCACGGCCGGTGTTCCAAGCCTGATTCCTGAAGTGACAAAAGGGGAGCGTTTGTCACTCGGGATCATATTTTTATTACAAGTAATATCAACTTTTTCAAGAATCTCTCCCGCCTCTTTGCCTGACATGTTCACAGAGTCAGTTTTTACGAGTACGAGATGATTATCTGTACCGCCTGAGACTAACTCTATTCCATGTTGAAGAAGAGTTTCTGCAAGAGTTTGGCAATTACTAATGACCTGTTTCTGATACTCAATGAAATGTGGCGAAAGGGCCTCTTTAAAGGCAACGGCCTTGGCTGCAATCACATGCTCAAGGGGGCCGCCTTGAATGCCAGGAAAAATGAGTGAGTTAAATTTCTTACCAAGCTCTTCGTTGTTAGTAAGAATAATACCACCTCGAGGGCCACGAAGTGTTTTATGCGTGGTCGATGTTACAACATCTGCATACGGGATCGGGGAGGGATGAACGCCGGCAGCAATGAGGCCCGCGATATGGGCCATATCTACCATGAGAATGGCGCCAACTGATTTTGCAATGGTCCCGAATTTTTCAAAATCAATAATTCTTGAGTAGGCCGATGCTCCGGCAATGATCATGCGGGGACGCTCCCGCTTAGCGATATCCTCAACTTGATTATAATCAATCATTTCTGTCTTGGGATCGAGGCCGTAATGAATGGCCCTAAAGAGTTTACCTGAAAAATTAACTGGTGACCCATGAGTCAGATGCCCCCCTTGGGAGAGATCCATCCCAAGAAATGTTTCACCAGGATTCATCATCGCCAAATACACCGCCATATTTGCCTGAGAGCCTGAGTGGGGCTGAACGTTGGCATAAGTCGAATTGAAAATTTTCTTTAATCGCTCAATAGCAAGTGTTTCAATCTCATCAACAAATTCACATCCATTGTAGTAACGCTTTTTCGGGTAACCTTCAGCATATTTGTTCGTTAGGCATGATCCTTGTGCTTCCATGACTGCTTGTGAGCAATAATTTTCCGAGGCTATAAGTTCAAGACCAAGCTCCTGACGATTTTGTTCCATTCGGATAAAATGAGCGACTTCAGGGTCAGTTGATTCGATATATCTGGACATAAATAGGACTCCTTATAGATTCTATTTTATGAAAAATAACGAGACTGTGCCTACTCATTTCAAGGGCGTTACAGGAATAGTCACGACTACCTGACCAATTGATGTGATTATTTGAGAAGCCATCCCCAGAGCGGGGACAGCTTTATTCTGGTTTCTTAAAGAGAGTAGAGGAATTGGTTCCACCAAAGCCGAACGAGTTATTAAGAGCGTACTTAATATCCCGCTTTTCAGATTTATTAGGAACATAATGAAGATCACAGGCCGGATCTTGTTTTTCCAAGTTGATTGTTGGAGGTAGCATTCCAGTTTCTAACGCCTTGATGCAGAAAATTGATTCAAGTCCCCCGGCGGCCCCAAGCAAATGACCTGTCATTGATTTCGTTGAACTAACCGCAAGTTTGTAGGCATGATCTCCAAAAACTTTCTTAATCGCACTGGTTTCGGCAGCATCTCCAAGAGGTGTGGATGTTCCATGAGCATTAATATAGCCCACTTCCTCTTTGGCAATTCCGGCCATTTCTAGAGTTTGTAGCATGCAAATCGTAGCACCCACGCCTTCAGGGTGAGGCGCAGTGATGTGGTTGGCATCAGAGCTGGCACCAAAGCCAACAACTTCAGCAAAAATTCTTGCACCACGAGCTACAGCCTTATCGTAGTTTTCAATAATCAGAATGCCGGCACCTTCGCCCATGACAAATCCATCTCGGTCAATGTCATACGGACGAGAGGCCCTTTGAGGCTCCTCATTTCGTTTTGAAAGGGCCTTCATGGAAGCAAAGCCAGCAATCGTATAGCCGGTGATAACACCCTCTGTACCACCAGTGACCATGGCATCTTGTCTACCGAGCATGATTTCTGTAGCTGCGATACCTATGGCATGAGCACTGGATGCACATGCTGAAGCAATGGCGAAGTTGATGCCCCTAAATCCCCACTTTATGGAGATGAGACCCTCAGGCATATTAGGAATGACTGACGGAATAAAGAAAGGGGACACACGACGAGCGCCTTTTTCAAGAAAGATTTTATGATGGGCTTCGATATGGGGAAACCCGCCTAATCCTGTACCCAGAATGATCCCAATTTTTTCAGGAGCGTACTGAGCGTCTAGAAGCTTAGATTGTTTTAGCGCTTCGTTCGTCGAGTGGAGAGCATATTGGTTGAACAGATCAAAACGATCCTGATCTTTCAAATCCATGAGTTCTGTTGAAATTTTAAAATTTTTGACTTCACCGCCAAATGTGACTGGCCAGTTTTCAGTGGATTGTCGTTCAAGAGTGGAAATGCCTGATTTTCCGGCCAGAGCATTTGCCCAAACCTCATCTAATGAATTCCCTAGTCCACATATAGCACCCATACCGGTGACTGCAACGCGATTTAGTTTCATATTTTAGTCCACAAAGTAAAAGGCCTCCAGAGAGGAGGCCTTTTGGATTAATGTGATTTTGATTTTAAGTAAGTAACAATGTCGCCAATCGACTTAAGATTCTCAGTTTCATCTTCCGGAATCTCTACACCAAATTCTTCTTCCATCTTCATGATTAGTTCAACCATGTCTAAAGAATCAAGGTTGAGATCGTCGATGAAGCTTGTATTAAGGCTAATATTGGCCGCGTCCATCTTAGTTGCTTCCGAAACGAGCTTTATTACCTTGTCTTGTAATTCCATTAAAATATCCTCCAAAAATGTGAGATGGGTGTAATTTATTAGATGTATAATCCGCCGTCAATTTTTATCACCTCACCAGTTAAATAACTCGATGCAGCGCTAAGAAGGAAGCACGTAAGTGACGCCACTTCATCGGCCGTGCCAAACCGCGCCAGTGGAATCGATTTGGAATATTCTTGTTTTGCCTTCTCGTTGAGAGCGTCGGTCATTTCGGTCTGGATAAACCCCGGGCATATGACATTACTTCTAATATTTCTTGAAGCAAGTTCCTTGGCCACGGATTTAGAGAAACCAATTAAACCGGCCTTTGAGGCCGCATAAGCTGCCTGGGACGTGTTGCCCATGAGCCCCACGATTGAACTCATATTCACGATTGATACATTTTCTGCCTTGAGAAAATTTCTCGAAAGCGCCTGGGTTACCATCATTGATCCTTTTAGGTTGGTATCAATAATGGATGATATTTCATCAGGCTTCAAACGAAGGAGGAGCGTGTCTTTTGATATGCCGGCATTATTGACTAGTCCGGAGATAGGGGCGACACCTTTTGTAAATTCATCGATGGCCTTTGTCATTGCTGCATAATCGGTCACATCAAAATTCAGTCCGGTCGCTTTGCCGCCGGCCTTTTCGAGCTCTTCTTTAAGTGCAATGGCTCTTGCCTCATCGCCCCGGTAATTGAAGACCACATGGGCCCCCTGAGCGGCTAATGCAAGAGATATGCTCTTACCCAGCCCTCTGCCTGCACCGGTAACCAGAATAACTTTGTCTTTAAGGTCAGAATACGTAGCGATCATAGTGCCTCAACTTCTGAAAATCCTGTCTCTGTATCCAGGGAGAGAACTTTTAAATTAGGGTTAATTTTTTTTATGAGACCGGCAAGTACTTTACCCGGCCCACATTCAATAATGGTTGTATCAGATGGAAGGGATTGAATACTATGAGTCCAAAGAACACTTCCGCAAACTTGTTTCAGGAGATTTTCTTTAATGATTTCCGGATCAGTTTCAGTTGAATATTCTTTGCCATCGATATTGGCAATGTAGTGATACTGAGGCTTATGGAAGTTAATCTCATCAAGAACATTTTTCAGTTTAAGTTCGGCCGTCTTCATGAGCGCACAGTGAAAGGGAGCGGAAACTTGCAATTCAATCGCCTTTACCCTTGCGCCTGTTTTTTCTTCCATGAGTCTAATCGCTCTTTCACAGGCAAACTTATCACCGGAAATCACAATTTGAGCAGGCTCATTGAAATTGGCAGGAGACACTTTCTCCTCAGAATTTGAAGCTGCCTCGCAGGCCTCTATGATGGTGGCCTCATCCTGCTTCAGAATGGCATACATTGCACCCTTGCCCTCAGGCACAGCTTCCTGCATATACTTGCCACGAAAGTGAACCGCTCTGACGGCCTCTTCAAAACTCATCACACCGGCCGCAGCTAGAGCGGAATATTCTCCAACTGAATGGCCCAGAACTCTTTGGATTTGAATATTTTTCTTAGAAAGGAGGTCCTTCAATTTATCAAAGAGCATGAGAGAATGTGCGACAATGGCAGGCTGAGTATTTTTAGTTAACTTCAGATCTTCGGCCGGACCCTCAAGCATTAATTTTTTCAGATCATAGCCTGTGGCGGTATTTGCCCTCGCGAAAAAAGCAAAATCCGAGAATATTTTTCCCATACCAACGTACTGAGTTCCCTGACCTGGAAATACAATTGTGACTTTCATTCTTATCCTCTTAGTACTTTAAACAGATGGCCCCGGCCGTTAGTCCTGCACCAAAGGCCGCTAGAAGAACGGTATCTCCACGTTTAATTTTTCCTGCTCGAATTGCCTCATCTAAGGCCACCGGTACGGAAGCGGAGGAGGTGTTGGCATATTTATCAACATTGATAATGACTTTTTCGTTTGGAACATTAAAGCGTGTACCCACGGCCTCAATAATCCTTAAATTGGCCTGATGCGGGATGAACCAATCCACGTCTTCCATTGTAAGGCCTGCATCTTTGACGACTTTTTCAGCATGTGCGGCCATGGTTGTAACAGCGGCTTTAAAGATTTGCTGCCCATTCATCGTGAGCCATTGCTCATTATTATTTAAAATATCGTGAGTAATCCTCTTACAGGCACCACCCGCCATCAACGTGAGGTGATCCTTTTTAGTCGAGTCACAAGTTAAAACAGAAGAATAAATTTTAGAGTCCTCATTCTCAGCAGCTCTTCCCAATACGGCGGCCCCACAGCCATCTCCAAATAGAATGCAGGTATTTCTGTCATCCCAGTTATTAAAAGCTGAAAGCATTTCCGAACCGATGACGAGGATATGTTTATAAAGACCCGTTTTAATCATGGCATCGGCCATTGGGAGTAAATAAATCCACCCGGAGCAGGCGGCATTTACGTCGAGAGCAGGACAATGATTAGTGATTCCAAGCTTCTCCTGGAGAACTGATGCAGTGTTTGGCATCGCCTGGTCGGGAAGAGTAGCTGACAGAAGGATCATATCAATATCATTCACAGTAAGATTTGCCGCCTCTATGGCCTTCAGGGCCGCTTCTTTTGCCATTCCGCTGGGAGATTCGCCCTTGGAAAGATCCGAGACTCGTCTTTGATGGATTCCGGTTCTTTCAACGATCCACTGGTGGCTGGTATCAATTCTTTTGGATAAATCCTCGTTTGTAACTATCTTTTCAGGCAGGAAACTTCCAGTTCCTAAAATTTTCGTATTGAAAAACTTCATAAAATCTTCCTTGTCTTAATTATGGAATCAGCACAAATAAAAAAGCCTTCTTGCGAAGGCTTTTTTATTTAGTTTTAAATGCTTGTGCAATTATGCTTGAGCACTGTTTGCATCGGCCTTCACTTTAACTTCGAAAACCTGCTTCCCTTTGTAATGGCCACATGATGGACAAACATGATGTGGAAGAACAGAGTCACCGCAGTTAGGGCAAGCCTGAGGAAATTTTCTGTAAAGTTTATGATGCTGACCAGCTCTTCTTAAACCTTTACGTGAAACGCTGGTTCTCTTCTTAGGTACTGCCACAAATGCCTCCGATATTACTTCTGATTCTTTTTTTTAATTTTGTAAAAATGAGGTCTTATTTCTAATACAGTTTATACTCCTTGCCAAGTCAAAAAAAAACCTCTCTTAAGGACTGTCTCCAGAATCCACTCCTTCAATCTTGCTCTCCGAGTCAATGACTGGATATTGATTGTAGTTTAAAAAGATCTGCTCGTGCAGCATTTCTTGAAACTCGACTGAACGTTTATTGTAGTAATAGATCTCATAAACATCGTTTTCAACGTATGTTTCATCGATTCCTTCGAATAATTCAGTAGTTGCAAGCGATTCATCGACGAAAATAATTTTAAAAGGAACATCCATTTGCACAGTCATGGGCTTCAGTGTTCTGACGCACTCAGTGACATAGTCGACCTCAATGGTACCCTTCACGAGTAAAAACTCACCTAAATCAGTTTTGTTTTTCTTTTCCATGTCTCCAGAAATAAAAATAGATGTTTCTTCTAAATAGGCCTCGGGCGTTTTATCGGATGCATTTTCATTCATCTCGATCAGAAATTCCCGTACCCAATCCGTTTCTGCATCAAGTTCAAATAGAATGGGATGATTGGAGGGAAGTTTAATGAGGTTAATCTTTGTTCCAATCTTATCTTGTTTATTCATATATAACCTTTGTGTTTAAAATATGACTTGGGTTTAATTAGTAGAATATTCACAAACTGAGAAGGGCCTTAATGGCTAAATGCGAAAAAATATTGATTTCCGGCTTTTCTGGGGCCGGGAAAACGAGCTTTATCAGAGAACTGGAGTTTTCATGCCCGAATTCGGCCTGGACTTTCAGCGATCTTGATCAGTTGATCCTTAAAGGCCAGGGAGCGGAAGAGGTTTCTTTGTTAATTGATACCCATGGTTGGGACCAGTTCAGAAGATGGGAGAGGCAATCTCTTGAGGGATGGTTGAAGGAAGATGGTTCTGGAGTTCTTTCACTAGGGGGAGGCACTCTTTCTCAGGCCATTTATGACTTATATCAACCCAGTAGAAAGATCGGTTTTTTATACCTTCATGCCAGTTTCGAGGATTGTTGGGAACGTTTGCATTTGGAAAGTACTGAGGCAAGGCCCTTGATTAAACTTGGAAAGGACGGGCTCCATCGTGTGTATGAGGAACGATTGAAAGTTTTTAGTCAAATACCATGGAGACTCGATAACCCCAAAGGAGGGAATTTGGGTTTACTGGCAAAAAGATTTTGGGAGCAAGTCTACCCATCATAGGTTGCCGTTTGGTGTTCCTCTGGAATAACATGATTTATAGCTTACATTTGGTCGGGAGGACCTATGCAGACCACGAATCAAGGAATAGATCTATCAGTGGCAATTCTCATGGATGATTTGGCCTGTGCTAAAGACATCGCAAATGCTCTGAGGCAGCAAAACATTCTTGCTCACCATTACCAGGGTCTGGATGAATTCTGGGTCGCGAGTTCTATTCAAACTCCTGATCTGTCCATTATTGACGTTACTAAAATGAGTAAGGGCAGTGTTCAGTTTAAAAATCATCCAAAAGTTGTCAGCAAAACGATGTCCTATGCATTTTTTTCCAAAGACTCGACAAAAATCCTGCTTCAATCGACGACAGGCCTGAGTCCAATTGGGTTTCTTCATCATGATGCCTCATTAAATGCACAAGTCAGTGGTCTTGTTAAGTTAAAACTTAATGAGATTCGGGCACTAAAAGAAAAAACTGAATTAGAAACCCGAATCCAGAGACTTCAGTCGCGATCGCAAAGACTTATTTCTGAAAGATCCGGCGCCGAAGAGTTTCAGGCGCACTTTGAATTTATCCGAAACTTTTGCGCAGAAATTGAGACCGAGGCGTCCAAGCAGGACTTTACCCATTCATTAGTTAATAAATTTGAGAAATGGGGGGCCATAGAAGGCTACGGAATTTACACTCTAAATCAGAACGGACAGAAATTAGTTTCTCCGGAATTAAATAAAAAAAAATTCCACCCATTTCCCGCGCTTTGGTTGGGGCAGATCAACGAACAGGGAATTGAAAAATTTGCCCAGGAAATGGCCGCTCAGGTGGCGAACGATCTTTTTGAAACGCCACCGATAACACTCAGAATTCACTCTGGCGCTACTCATCCCGAAATTCTTATTTATGTTTCTTTTAAGGAAGAACGGATGATGAATTTCCCTTGGGATGTCTTTGAAACAATCTTGAGTTCAAGCTATCGCAAATTAAAGCTTTATCAACAGCTTCCCCATTACAGCTCTCAGTTCATCCCAATGTGGGAGGCCCTAGATAATATGGATAAAACTCAGAAGGCAGGAGTTGATTCGGACATAAGGATTATTGCTCTTAGTTTAATTC
>CAXNNO010000013.1:0-16733 GCA_964203555.1 Bacteriovoracales bacterium | reverse complement strand
GTATTGCCTGCCTGGGTCTTTATGGTCCAAACACCATGACTAAGCGTCTCAACACTCCAGAGGGAACGAAAGAGGAAATTGAAGACCACGTTCTCTGGGAAGCCGAACAATATATAACTTTTGGCGCCGACGACTCCAATATCGACTTTCATATCGTGGGTGAAAATGAGGGCGGTGGTAAGGATGCCATTTTTGCCGCCATTCGAAATGATGTGATAGACAGTTTTTCAGGAGTCCTAAAATTAGCTAAATTAAATCCAAAAATTATTGATCTCAATGTCCTGGCATTATCGAATATTTTTGAAGAGGTTGCCGGTGATAGTCTCGAAGAATACTCAACCGGAACTCTCCTCTTAGACTTTGGCGCACAAACAACCAAAATTGTTGTTTATAAAAGAGGTGGGCCTATTTTCACCAAAGAGATTTCTGTCGGTGGCGGACTGATAACCGAAGAAATTCAGCGTCAGATGGGAGTCAGCTATGAAGAAGCTGAGGACCTGAAAACAAGACCAGACGAAAATGGAAATCTCCCTGAAGAAATTGTGTCTATCATAAACACACAATTAGACCAGCAACTTGCCGAAATTAGAAAAAATATAAACTTCTATGTCACGCAAGGAAGTGCTGAAAAAGTAAACTACTGCTTTGTGACAGGTGGCTCCTCCCTTTTACCGGGATTTATCGACAAGTTCTCAGCAGTCTCAGGTTTACCAGTTGAGCGCTTGGATATTTTTTCTAAAGTAAAAATAGATGTCAATAAGGTCGGAAAAAATCTTGAAGAAATAGCAGCCATTTCACCAATCGTAATTGGGCTTGCCATGAGGAAGTTCAACTCATGATCAAGATTAACCTCAGTCACAATAAAAAAACGGCTGCCCTTTCAGGCCTTGGTGGTATCGACTTTACTCAACTGAAGTACAAGCCTCTTTTATTGATTATTGGTTTGATTTATCTGCCGGATTTTGTCCTTATTCCACAATGGACCGAAGAGCGAGAAGCATTATCTACGGACGTGAATTCCAAGCAAACAAAGCTTAATAGTTTGAAACGAAGGATCTCCCAAAGTAAAGATGATGAAAAAAAAATCCTTGGACTCCAGGTTCAGGAAGAGAGTCTGAAAAAAAAATTAATAGCCGTCAAGCAGGCGATCTCTGAAAGGAGAAATCCCTACGCTCTTCTTCTTTATCTGGCCAAAAATATGCCCTCGGAGTTATGGATTAAAGAACTCACCGTGAATCAAAATGAAATGCTCATTAAAGGGGAAGCGCTGAACTACGCCAGTATTGGAAATTTTGTGAACAGTCTCCGCTCGTCCGTCTTTATAAGTGATGCCAATTTAACAAGTACGACCAGTGCAGTAAGAGATTCAGACAAGCGTAGAATCGAGAGTTTTGAGGTCAAATTTGGGATAGCGAGGTTTGACCAATGAAAGAACTGGGCAATAAAATTATTGCAAAAATCCACTGGATGATTTTGATTTATGGAGCTTATACCTCCTGGATTGACTACGATGAACATTCGATTCAGCTCGAGGATATAGTGTCACGTGGAGCGAGCATTGAGGCGGAAATCACCAATACTCAAAAGAAGTTAAAGCAACTCAAGGCCTTTGCCGAAAAAAGTGAAGAGTACAAGAAGCGGGTGGAAGAAGTAGCCATTAAAATTGAAACAGTTCAAAAGCAACTTC
Organism: Bacteriovoracales bacterium; assembly: GCA_964203555.1. Classification (GTDB taxonomy): domain Bacteria; phylum Bdellovibrionota; class Bacteriovoracia; order Bacteriovoracales; family Bacteriovoracaceae; genus Peredibacter. The sequence continues at coordinate 15,046 of CAXNNO010000013.1, read as the reverse complement.
CCGCGGAAACTAACGACTCCAGTATTTTGACCTACTTTCAATCTGAAATTAAATCACTCAATATCAGAGAAGCAGATTTTGTGCCGGGAAAAGAAGAGCCAAGTACCTACTTCATTGCCAAGGAGTACGGACTTAAGGCCCAGGGCACATTTCTGCAGTTTCTTATATTTTTGGAACGCCTGAGTAACTCCGACAGGATTTATAACGTTAAGGAACTTAAACTGATTCTTCCCGCTGGAAGTCAAAAAGGCCGCTTCCTGATGATTTCGGGAGAGAGTACGATTCAGGCCTACCGGTATAATCCCGATTTTAAAGTTGATAGGGGATTTTAGGTATGAAAGTGATAATTTATTTCATGCTTTCCTTGTCCATCGGGGCAATCGCTGCTCCGGTTAACAGTACAAAAAACTTTTTTAAAGATAAGACAAAAATTGAGAATCCATTCAATCTCCGGGATCCCTTTAAGTCCCCCCCAATGAAAAGTGAGATCAAAAGTTTTAATCCCAATTTTAAAGTCCTGGAAAAGGGAAAGTACTCCAATATTATGGAGGCATCGCTAGATGAACTCACCATAAGTAATGTTAAAGTCGTGGGAGTTCTGATTGGTAAAGAAAGACGTGCTATGATTTCAGCGGGAGAGAGTAAGAGTGTTATTATACTAAAAGAGGGTATGAAAATCGGGCCCGAAAAAGTGGAACTCAAAGCGATCTTACCCGGGGGGATTGTTTTAGTTGAGAAAATGGTTAATGTATATGGTGAGGAAGAATTTTTAGAAACAGTCATCCCCATTTCTAAATAATTTTCTTAGAATTTAATGACAGGCGCATCTTAAGGAAGAGAAAGCATGAAGAAAGCACCCATTTCCATATATTTACTCCTCATGGTGTTTTTGACCAAAGGTTATGCTCAGGAAATTAAGAGTGTGAATTTTGTTCAGGAGGGAGAGGTTAGTAAGTTAATTATAGAAACCGATCAGGAAAATACCCTCGCTGAGCGCTTTCATGTCTCGGAAGACAAACAGATTATTCTTGATTTAAAAAATATCAAAGTCAGTCCCAGGCACTTAAGAGGTATTGATACCTCGGAGTTTCCGGGAAGTACGGTTTTTGTCTCGGGTTATAAAAAACCTGGAACAACCAGCGATATTCGATTTGCCATCCAGTTAAGGGATAACGTCAGGTCAATTCTCGAAAATAAAGGAAAGAGTGTTGTCCTGAATATTGAAAATCGTTTTGGGGTCTTTTCACAAAATAAAATTAAAAGTTCAGAAACCACTCCTATGGGATTGGGGGGTAAGGTCCAGGATAGTGTTGGGTTGAACGTACCAAAGTCAAATTCCGTCGAGGATATCCTGGCCAACCTGACTCTCTCGGGCCCCAAAAAATACATAGGTAAAAGAATATCAATTAACGTTAAGGATATTTCCGTCCCGGATCTCCTTAATATGATTGCCGACACATCGGGTTTTAATATCATTATTGATCAGACCGTAAACGCGGCTCCTCCTCTAACATTGACTCTTACCAATGTTCCCTGGGATCAGGCACTGGATACTGTTATGAGCCTTTCAAAAATAGTGGCAAGGAAAAGTGCTAACATTCTGGTCCTCAAAACGCTTAAAGCTGCCACTCAGGAACAAGAGGAAGAGATCGCGGCGACGAAGCTTAATCAGGTATCTGAGCCCCTGGTGACCAGAGTTTTTTTGATCAATTATGCAACTCTGGGGGATATATCCAAGATCGTTCAGGACTATATTACAAAGGAGCGTGGCACGATCCAAATGGATGAGCGTACCAATACTCTCATTGTTAAAGATACTGTGGAATCAATTGAACGGATAAAGAAAATTATAGAAACCTTAGACACGCAAACACCCCAGATATTAATTGAGGCAAAAATTGTGGAGGCAAGTGAAAACTTCACAAAACGAATTGGTCTCAGTCGAGGTGTCACTTTTGGTTATGATCCGTTTTCTACTCCCGCTGCCAACGCTGGTCCGGGATTTTCCTTCAGTACGGCACCAGACGCCGAATCTCCAGGTGTCGTGGGGATGACCGTAGGGGTTTATAAACGCCTTCTTAATCTCAACGTCAATCTTCAGCTCATGGAATCAGAATCGAAAGGCCGGGTCATCTCAACTCCCAAAATTGTTACCCAGAATAAGCGGGCCGCAACTATTACCAGTACTGAACAAACGAGCTTTCGGGTACAGCAGCCTGCAACCGGTAATCAGCCCGCTCTGGCAACCTTTCAAAACGTATCGGCGAATTTGAATTTATCAGTTACGCCCCAAGTGACTAATGATGGAGCTATTTTGATGAATATCAGTCTCGCCAAATCTTCTTTCGGTGGACGACCAACGACTGATTCTCCCCCAAACGTCACATCGAGAAATATTTCGACCAATGTATTGGTTGAAAATGGATCAACTGTTGTGATTGGCGGAATTTATCAAACCTTGACATTGAATACCGTTTCAGGAATCCCACTTTTAAAAGATATCCCTCTTCTGGGTTGGCTCTTTAGAAGCCCTGAAGTTACTCAAAATGATAAAAATGAATTAATCATATTCATGACTCCAAGAATTATGAATCCCGAAGAGGCCGGGCTGTCTGGAAATGCATCAACTCCCGTGGCCCCCAAAAATGAAATTTAAGGTGGGTTGACCCGTGGTAGGGAAAAAAAATCAATCTGCCTTACTGGCAAAATATTACAACTTGTACAAAAAGGATCCTCGCTCAAGGGTGTTTGCCCCATTGGCGGAATCTTTTCGTAAGTTGGGAATGCTGGATGATGCCTACAAAATTCTAAAAGAGGGAATTAGAAATCATCCCACCTATGTGTTGGGACATATCGTCCTTTCTCATTGCTACTATGATGAGCAAAAGTTCGAGTTAACCTATAATACGCTAAGGCCGATTGTTAACCAAAACGCCGATAATATATCTTTGCAAAAAATTTTCGCCCTCTCCTGCGTCCATCTCGGGAACCTTGAGGAGGCGCTGGAAACCTTCAAGTACCTTCTCTTTATGAATCCCAGAGACAAGTTTTTTGCCGATCAGGTTAAAAGACTTGAAGATGACCTTCAGGTTGGTCACAAGAAATTAAATCTCGATCAATTAATCAGCTCTCCCGGCATGGTAAGTCCACCTCAGACGCAAACTTCATTCGATGACGACTGGGTTCAAGTTGATTTTAATCAACCGGTGAAGGATAAAATAGAATTAAAAACTGAACTTTCAGACGGAGAGGATCAGTGGGTGATGAAGAAGGCCGGTATCGAGGATCACCCGATACTCAAAGAAGAGCAGATCACCGAAAGAAGCCTTGAAGATGATTTTTACGCTGATGAATTTGAAGAAGAGGGTGACATCGATGAGATAAATGCAGGATCCATCTCCTCAGATAGTCCGATTGTTTCACACACTCTGATTGATCTTTACTGTGCTCAGCACTACTACGATAAGGCCATTGAGCTTTTAGAAAAAATTCTTGAATTAAATCCTGATGATGTCCATTCCAAAAATAAGTTACAAACGGTGAAAGAGCTTAAACTGCAAAACGCCGGGACGAGCACCGATACTTCGGAAGAAGCGGGTCATGATGAACTTATTTCGATCATTGAAACTCAAGTGAAGGCCAAATCCCCAAAAGAAATAAAGCTTCAACATGCCTTTGAACATTTTTCCCATCTCCTGAAAGAGAAGGCAGCTCAGTATCGGTAAATATTATGAAAAAAGTTCTCATCATTAATGGCCCCAACCTGAATATGCTTGGGAAGCGGGAGCCAGAGGTTTACGGGAGTCTGACACTCGAAGAAATCCGTTTGTGGACAGACTCAAAAATGAAATCCCAAGTCACAGTAACCTGGTATCAATCTAATCTTGAAGGTGAAATTGTAACGCGCATACAGGAAGCATTTACTGAAGATTATGACGCCCTCGTAATAAACCCTGTTGGCTACGCCCATACCAGTGTTGCTATTCATGACGCTATGAAAATCCTTAAAATACCAGTAATTGAAGTTCACTTGAGTCAAGTCTACCGACGAGAAGAGTTTCGACATACTTTGTTGACGGCAAAAGCTGCTTCCGCCATAATGAGCGGGCTTGGAAAACAGAGTTATTACATAGCGATAATGTCGCTCGTCGATTAAAGGAACATTCAAATGTACCAAACTACAGATTTTAGAAAAGGTCTTAAAATTGAGATCGAGGGCAAGCCTTGGATCATCGTTGATTTTCAACACGTCAATCCGGGTAAGGGGTCTGCCTTTGTACGGACTCGCATCAGAAATCTTGAAACCAACCAGACAATTGAAAGAACTTTCAAGGCCGGAGTTGAAACTGTTGGAAAGCCTGATATGGAAGAAAAAGAAATGGAGTACAACTATTCAGATATTGATGGTTACAACTTCATGGATCAATCTAGTTTCGAAATGGTTCACTTGAGCCACGATCAAGTTGGTGATAATAAATATTACCTCCAGGAAAATATAAAAGTTTTCATTCTTTATTATAATGGCCGCCCCATTTCTATTGAGCTTCCCAATTTCATCAATCTCAAGGTCACTCAAACCGATCCGGGACTTAAGGGTGATACGGCCTCAGGTGGGACTAAAAAAGCAGTTCTTGAAACCGGTCTTCAGGTCAACGTTCCGCTCTTTATCAAAGAGGGCGAAATTCTAAAAATTGACACTCGAACTGGTGAATACTTAGAAAGAGCAAAGGTCTAAAATGAAACTTGATACCTTAAGCATAGAGTCACTTGAAGAGATTATAAAAGTTGCCAAAGATCAGGGTGTTGCTGAACTTAAAATCGAGTCAAAAGATTTTAAGGTTTCGGTTAACTTTACTTCGGCCTCTTCTCATCTTCATCACGCGCAACCCATGGTTCATTCTGCTCCGGCATTAATCGCTCCGGTTCCAGCACCGGTCACCAAGGGGACTCACAGTGACGTTGGATTTCACGTCATCAAGTCTCCCTTTGTTGGAACTTTTTACTCCTCATCTTCACCGGGCAAACCAGTTTATGTGAAAGTGGGAGATAAAGTGAAGGTTGGTCAGGCCCTTTGTGTCCTTGAGGCCATGAAGATTATGAACGAGATAGATTCTGATATCAATGGAGAGATCGTAGAGATCTGCGTAGATAATGAGTCACTTGTAGAATACGGTCAGCCATTGTTCAAGATCAAAGCCTAACGAGAGAGACCTTTGCGTGATCAAAAAATTTAAAAAAGTTCTCATCGCCAATCGTGGTGAAATTGCAATTCGTGTCATAAGAAGCTGTAAAGAACTTGGAATTGAAACAGTTGCGATTCATTCTACCGCCGATGAGGATTCGCTCCACGTAAAAATGGCCGATGAGTCCGTTTGTGTTGGCCCTGCAAAATCCACTTACTCCTACCTGAATATTCCTCAGATTCTTTCGGCGGCAGAAATAACTGGATCCGATGCCATTCATCCTGGTTATGGATTCTTATCTGAAAATGATGAGTTTGCAGCAATGTGTGAGAAATGGGGGCTTACTTTTATTGGGCCATCTGTAAAATGCATTCAGGCCATGGGCGACAAAATTGAATCGAAAATCACTGCCAAAAAAGCCAAGGTTCCCACGCTAGAACCGATTTATGTTAGGGATGCTGAAGAGTCTTTCATCCAGAAAGAAGTAGAAAAAATGGGATTTCCCATTCTCATCAAGGCCTCTGCTGGTGGCGGCGGTCGCGGTATGAAGCGGATCGAAAACTTCGAACAACTCTGGCCCGCATTGTCTCGGTTAGAAGAAGAAGCAAAAGCCGCCTTCGGAGACGGAACACTTTTTATTGAAAAATACATCGAGAATCCTCGTCACATCGAGATCCAGATTCTGGCAGATAAGCACGGTAACGTGATCCATTTGGGCGAACGGGACTGCACCATTCAGCGCCGCTTTCAAAAGATTTTAGAGGAGGCACCCTCTCCGGTGTTGACGCAGAAAGTGCGTGAAGAAATTTGCGATGCAGCTGTTCGACTGGCCAAATTTGTCAATTACGATTCGGTCGGCACCGTTGAATTTCTTTATGATCTGGATACGGAAAAATTTTACTTTATGGAGATGAATACGCGTATACAAGTGGAGCACCCGGTAACTGAAGGTCGTACAGGTGTGGATTTAATTTCAGAACAAATTCGTCACGCTCAGGGTGAAGTATGTCGATTCAATCAGTCGGACATTACTTTCACCAATCATGTTATGGAATTCAGAATTAACGCAGAAGACCCAAGAACGGGTATGCCTTCCCCTGGCCATATCACGCATTATCACCGACCTGGCGGAATTGGAGTGAGAACGGATGACTATATTTATACGGGATATACTGTACCACCTCACTACGATTCTATGATCTCTAAAATTATTGTTCAGGCCGATAATCGTGCCAATTGCATTACACGGGCCAAGCGTGTTTTAAATGAAACAGTGGTAAGTGGAATTAAAACAAACATTGATTTACATAAGGCGATATTAAACGATCCCGAGTTCGTGGAAAGTCGTTTTTCAACCAATTATTTATCCAAAAAACTCATTTAAAAGTATAATAAAATTAAGAGTTTAATGTGCCACAGGAAGGGGCATTTTGGATACCATCGTCCAATTTCGGCAAATGAAGGCCGATCAGAAATTTTCGGAATTACAAAAGCTAATTGAGGTTCAGTTAACTTTTGAATCGTCCTCTCGGCATGAGTTGCTTCTCCTCTATTATGATGTTTTGAATAATCTTCAAAAAGAATTTCCTGAACAGCTGGCGCTGGAACTCGCGACGCTGGAGTCACAGAAACGAAATCACGACTTTGTATTAAGTCTCGTCAGGAATCTAACGCACGAAAAATATGTCACAAAAATTTTTGAGTTAAAAATAACGGCGGCCGAAGATCATGGCCAACTCGAAGAACTCAATAACCTCTTGTCTGCTTTTTTAATGAGGCAGTGTGAGAAACAAATTCCGATGGTTCCGGATTGGATTATCCGCCGAATTGATAAGTATTTTAGTCATGACTTTAATCTCAAACTGAAACGTCTTGCGATCATGCTTTTGTTAAATGATGTTCTAGCCGCGGAAAACTTTTTAAAAGATCTTCTTCTTTCGATATTTGGAAAATCATCTTCCAAAGGCGTTCAACTCAGGATGCTGTCTATCGGAGAAGTTCTCCGCCACGGAGCGTTTAAGTATCATTTAGAAATCTATCAGCATTTTTGCCTCATTTACTCCAAAGGTATCCGGGAAAAAAATGATTATAAACGAATCGTTGAAATGATCATTTATTTTGACGATTTTAAATTTCAGCTCCTGATCCTGGATTTAATTCATAAAATCGGTCTCAAGAGCGATGCTGTTGAATATGCATCAGGCCTGAAAGAGAATCCGGAATACAGCTTCGTCTACGTCGATAAATTTTTCTCGCATTTAAAACCATACTTCTTACGAAATAAAAAAGAGAAGGTCACGACTCATCAAGAAGAAGAGATCCCCGATCTGAAATTAAGCGAGAGTTACTCATCCGAAGTTATGTCAACCGATGTGGAGGTTGAGGAAATTTTGGATGAGAAAAAATATTACCACCTCTTGAAATACCAGTCCTATTCTCTGAATCAGCTATGTGACCTCGCTGTTAGCTTTTTACAGTCTGAAATGCCGAATGTTGCCCTGAGGGCCACTGAGTTGGCGATTCAGGCGGCAACTGATGATAAGGAATATCTTAAAGGTAGCTACCTGAAATTGACTTGCCTTCTGCTCTTGAAAGATTATCGTGCGGCAGTGGATACCGCCTATTCTGCACTTGAGAAGTCACATTCTCAGGAAGACGTGTTGTCATTTCTCTACGGCCAGGCCGAAGCTTATATGCGTTTGAATCAGACATTAAAAGCAAAAGAGGTTCTGGAAAAGATTATTAGAATTGATGAAAAATATCGATTGGCGCAAGAAAGGCTAGATAAACTCAATGAAGTTTAAAAGTGTTCTGGGAGCATTCTTAATTGTTTTACTGGCGTGCCTTGTAGCACTCGTCATGTTTGTCCAGACGCAGGCATTTGGAAGGATTGTTACAAGAATTGTTTCAGATATTTCAGAAAAACACTTTGCAGAAAAAATTTCAGTCAAAAAGATTTCACTGAGCTTTTTTCCTCCGGGCATTGAATTAAATGAAGTTGAGGTCCGTAAAACCTGGGCACAAGGAAAAGAATTAAAACTGGATTTAGGAAAAATTGGTTTTTATGTCGGTTTAATCGAGTTTGAAGAAAAAAATCTTTCATTGGGTGAGATCCGCATCACTGACAGTCGTGTTGTGTTTAATACAGCCGAGAAATCTGAAGACTTAAAAGAAATTGATAAGAAAATAATAAAACAAATATTTCAATTCGATAAATGGTTACCAATGAGAGTGGATGTTCTGTATCTTGAAAACACTCTCGTGCATATAAATCGAGATTTGGTTGAAATAAAAAAATTGAAAATATTTAAGAAAGATGAAACTTTTATGACAAGGTTTCAGCTTTCAAATATTAAGCCTGTCGAGAATTCAGACTTCATTATTGATGAGGCGTGGGGGGATGCAGAAATCTCCAGAACTGACATCAATATTTATCGCATCAGACTGCATCACGATGTTCATACGCTTTTAATTAAGGGGAAAGTCCTTGATTATTACAAATTAAAGGATGCCGAGGCGAAATTAAACGGGGAAGTTCAGTTCTACCTGAATGGTTTGAAGGAACTCGTGACTTTGCCAGAAATCATTAAGATTAAAAGTGGGACAGCAAGATTAGGATTTAATCTCCATTACAAAAATAGGGATATTATCGCAGATTCTGATTTATACATGGAAAACATCAAGTCTAGTATCCTTAACGCAAACGAAATTCGTTCCGTTTTCATGCTGGATAACAAGAAATTAATCCTTAAAAAACTTAATGTGGTTCATGAAAAAGAAAAGGCTGAAATTCTCGAATCAGTTGAAGTTTGTGATTTTGAAAAAAATAAGTTTTTACATTTCCCCATCAAGCTCGGTCTCGAACATTTTACCATTGGTAATGCGCTAAAAATCCTTGGACCTGGATTTCGTCCGCTGAGAGGAGAGCTTTCCGGGGAACTCTCATTTTCCTACAGCAATAAAGATTTGTTTTTTGTTCCCCGTGATAATTTTGTCGTAAGAAATCTTGGTCTTGTGACTGGTAAAAAGACCAATCCCTTTGAGATCCTCATGATAAAGAAAGCGGTATTAAATAAATCGAGCTTTTCAGTTGTAAATAATGACTTCCGGATGAACACATCGTTGACTCTGCCTCACTCCAATCTTGACGTCGTAGGCTTGGTCAATAAGTCAGCGATTGAGTTTCGTGCCATGAATGCTCACATTAATTTGGAGGATTTTGGGAACATATCTCAATTGGATATTAAAGGTGAGGGTGATCTGGACATCAACGTCTCAGGCCCACCGGATAGGACCCGAATAAATTTAAAGGGAAAAACAAAAGGATTTGAAATTCTTGGCTATAAATTAGATGAAACCAGAAAAGATGTCACAATTGATCTCGGTCATTCTGATGTTTTGATACATAATCTCGAATCTCGCCTCGGAAAAACCAGTTTAAGCGGCAGAGGCAGTGTTAATTATGAGAATTCTGACATAAATCTCTCGTTGAGTGCAAATGAAAGCACTGCTGATGACTTGCGAGAAATTCTAACTCCGATTTTTAAGGATCTTGATTTTCTTCCCGATGATCTCGACTATAAGGCGAGTGTGATTGCTGAGATCTCTGGTAAATACAAATTGCCCGAATTGAACATTAAATCCAAGCTCAACTTGACCGATGTTAACGCTTTTAAAGAAAATTTAAACAGCGCCTCTTTTGATGTTTTACTTAAGGAAAAGGTGCTTAGTTTTAATAACCTTGAGGCACGCAAAGGGGATGGTGCCATCTCTGGTGATTTTAGCATGGATTTAAATGATAAATCCATGAAGCTCAATTATCTTTGGAACAATTTAGAAATCTCCAATCTCGATATCAGTAAATCGATGGGATTAAATTTGAGCGGGCTTCTCTCAGGAAAAATAACCGGTGGTGGTCCGCAGAGTCGTTATTTCTTTAAAATGGATTCGGTTCTCTTCAATTCAAGATCTCAAAATTACGAATTTCCTAATTCCAATATTACTTTTTCATTAACCCCTCGAAAATTATCAGGCGATCTGAATTTTTTTGGAAAGATGATAACTTCAAATTTTAATCTCAGCCTTACAAAAGATGAGTCATCTGAACTAGATTTAAAAATAAAAACTGATAACATCAAGCCATTGTTAGTTGCTTTAGTAGGCCAGCACTTAGAACAAGAAAACTTAACAGGCGAAATCCACTTTGAGGGAAGTACCAGCTTTAAAGATGGTTTTGAGCACCTTGAACTTGAAGCTGGATTTAAAAAATTAAATTTTAACCACCCTGAATTTAATGTTAACCACACTTCCTCAACACCAGATTTTATCGTCAAAGACGGAGAAGTGAAAAAGTGGGAACTAGGCATTAATCAACCGGATCTTTATGTTGTAACGAAGGGTGAAGGGAGATTTGGAGAACAAGTAACGCTCACAAGTAAATCTCAGATCAACGCTAAGCTCGCAGACGTTTTACTTACACCGATCCTGTCAGCAGACGGATTTATACATAATGAGATGCGAGTTGAAGGCCGGGGCGAAAAATTTAATTTCTTCCTATCATCCAAAGCAACTGATCTTGATCTTTCAATAGATCAGCTCCCGATTCAAATCAATGATTTGACCTATGATATCGAGTATAGTTCAAATAGGTTGAATATTAAGAATCTCGCTTCTCAGCTCGATAATGGTTCCTTTGCCTTGAAAGGTGATGTTTTTTTTGACAATAATCAACCTGACCTTAATTTGAAGTTCGTTTTTGACCGAGCTGAAATTCCAATTCTGGGAAAATCAGCGATTAATATTTCTGGCGAAGGAATCGTTCTTGGGAATAGCTTTCCTTACGCAATTGGTGGGGAGATTCTTTTAAACAAGGCGCTCATCGTAAATGAACTAAATGAATTTAACACCAAGTCAGCTGGATTCTCTCAGGTTAGGTTTCTTCCAAAAAATCAGGAATCCCCGATTGGGAAAATGTTCTCACTTAATTTTAATGTTAAAGCTGAAACACCGATTCGAATTACAAACTCACTCATGGATATTGCCCTAACCGGTGAAGTTCGGCTTTTAGGTAGCCCCGGAAGACCTCGTGCTGATGGGCGGCTCAGTTCACCGGTGAATTCATCAAGAATATTTTTTAAAAACAATGAATATCAAATTGTCAGTGCCGAAGTGACATTCAATCCTAAAAAAGAAATATCAAACCCTGATTTTGACATTAAGGCGTTAACGATCATTTCCAATTATAAAGTTTATCCCAAGGCGTACGGGGACTTGGAACGTTTTAATTTTGATTTGACTTCAGATCCTGCGCTGCCAAGAAATTCAATTCTTTCATTAATCGCGTTCGGCTACACAGATGAAATCCAAAGCTCGCTTTACGCCAAAGACCAGCAAAGTCTCACCCAGGTAGGAGTAGGATCTTTTGTGTTTGACCGATTTAAGATAAGTGACATTTTGAATAAACAATTTGGACTCCAGGTAAATCTCGGAACTGTGATAGAGCAATCCACTACGGCAAGCCTTCTCTCTGGTCGAAACCAAAATGCCTCTGGTGCTCAGGGATCCACAGGACTTGGGAGAACACGTTCTGCGACGAAGATTGAATTGAAAAAAAGACTCGATGAGGCATTAACTTTGTCAGTTTCAAGTACGATGGGTGGAACAATCGGACAACGCCAAAGTATGAACCTCAATTATGGACTCTCTAAGAGTGTTCAATTAGAAGGGGTTTACGAACTGAGAACCAACGAGGAGGGTGAAGCCGACATTATTTATAATTCAATAGGTGGTGATCTTAAATTCAGAAGGACATTTAAATGATTCGCCTTCTGATCATACTCTTCGCATCCGTAGTGGCGTCTGCCGGCACGGATTTTAGGTTGGATGAAGTCATCGTTGAATGTAAAGCTTCAATGGCCTGTGAGCAAAAGACCATAAGATTTAAAAGCATGGAAGGAGAATACCGAGGCCTGGTCCATTTGAAGGAAACGCTCAAAGTTCTCGCCTCGGATGGAGGCTATCAACTTTTTAGCTACAAGCTCGAGCATATTGAAAACCGCCATATTTTGATGATTCACTTTGATCTGAAGCCCGTCATAGATGAGGTCAATATCAGCTTTACCGACCGGGATTTAGAGTATGATCCCATTCTACTCACTCCACTCAGAGAAGGAGATTTTTTTGAGCCCCAGAAATTCAAAGATGGCTCCGAGGTCCTGAGAAGGAAATTAGATTCCTTGGGCTTTCCGAATAATTCCCATACCGCCAAGATCATTGAGGCCAGCGGCAAAGTGCGAATTGATCTTGCTATAACTCTTGGTACCCCCCGCATTTTTAAAACGGTGGATATTGATACGTCCTCCCAGTTCGTTAAAAATCACCTCAAGCGGAAGTTTTTAAGTCTCTACAACAAACCTTTTGATTTAAATAGTTTCAAGATTTATCTGGACCAGGCCCAGAAAGAACTGTTTTCGTACGGCTATTATCTTATCGCGTTGGATTTTACCCCAACCTACAAAAAAAATCGCGTGATCTTAAAAATTAAGGTAACTAGCGATCAGCTCTTCGCATTCGATTTTAAAAATCTTCAACGGGAACACCGTGACGTGATTCATAATCTCGTGATCGATTTATTTCGTAAATATAAGCGGCCCCTGAATGAGCAAACTCTAAAATCAGCACTTAAAGAACATTATAAAAAGAAAGCCTTGTTAAATGTGAAAATAGACATAGAGAGTTCGGATTTCAGAAACTCAATGAATGAACAAGTTCAGATTTATCGGATTCGACTCGACGAAAATGGCAAAACGAGGCTCACTGGTGTCAACTTCAGGGGAAATTCTTTTTTTTCGAAATCCAAACTGGATAGGATGTTCAACAAGGAAGCCTTTGAACTTGCGTCCATAAGCTATTTTGATCAGGAATATTTCACCTACTTCCAGGACTTTTTAAAAAATAAGTACATTGAAAAAGGGTTTGTCCAGGTTCGCGTGTATGACCCGGTCATCATGATTGATAAGTATAAAAAAACCAGCAAAGTGGAGTACACAATTCAAGAAGGTCAGAGAACGATCATCAAGAAAATCACTTTCTCCGGATTACCCGATGGGCTGGAAGAGCGCGCCTTAAAGGCTATTAGTAATAAATCAGGTAATCCTTTTAATCCCATCAAAATGACTGATGACATAAAAGCTCTTGCTCTAAACCTTCAGGAGAAGGGTTATTATTACGCCGAAGTTACCAATGCCAACGAGCTTGAGCTCGTAAAATACAATCGTACTGGTTCGGAGGTTAGTTTACATTTCCGCGTTGATCCAGGCCCCTTAGTCAAATTGAATCGTGTGCTTTATCTTGGTAACGATAAAACAAGAAGAAAAGTTCTCGCAAAAAAAGTGACTATTGATTCGGATGACATCATTACCCCGACTAAAACTCGTGAGATTGAGTCGGCGATCTCTGCAACCGGTCTTTTCAATACTGTTAGCGTGACCCCTCTCAGACATAATGCCAAGAATGGGGCCACCGATCTTTTAATCAGGGTCACCGAGAGGGATTATGGGCTGATTGAACTGGCGCCGGGTTATCGGACGGATTTGGGGATTAAACTAACCGGAACCATTACTTATCAAAACATAGGTGGGTATAACCGCTCGATATCACTTATGAGCCAACTTAACCGACGCACTAGTTTTACCACAGTTGATCCTGAAAGAAGAAATAAGATCGGCCACATCCTTGAACACAACACCTCTGTGACTTATAACCAAGGTGATATTTTCGACACTCTCATCGAAGGTGCCGCCAGCGCTGCTTATCAAACAAGAAGATTCTATTCCTTCGACGCCAATATTTTAAGACTTAACGGTACTCTTTCCAGGGATCTTTCAAAAAAGCTATCCACTTCCGTGCGGTATCAATTTGAAGATATCAATCAGTATAGTGCAACTGAGGAGATTAATAACGGTAGTTTCAAGATCGGTTCTGTTACTCCGAGCTTAAGCTATGATTTAAGAAACAATCAGGTGAATGCTACGAGTGGTGCGTTTCTCAATTTATCTTGTGAATTTGCCAACCCCTATTTGTTGTCACAAAAAGAGTCTGATCTCACGATCAATTATTTCAAACTGATCTCACGCAATCGTTTTTACATTCCATTTAAAAACGGAACGGTGGCCCTATCGATGGCGGGTGGGATTCAAGAAAATCTTTCAACCGATAAAATCACCGTTTCCGGAGTCGAACAGACCGCGGGATATATTCCCACAATTAAAGTTTTCCGCCTAACCGGTATGGATATCGTACGAGGCTACACTGATGAAGAAATGAATCGCCTTGTTTCGGGCGAGGACATTTCTGATGTCCGGGTAACCAACCAGGCCTATATGGCCAATTTCAAATTAGAGCCGAGGTATTTTTTAAATGATGCCTTAATGGCCGGCGTCTTTTATGATGCGGGGCGTGTATTTGTTGAGAAAATGAACTTAGGCGATCTTAGGGAATCGGTGGGTGTCACTTTTAAGGTCATAACGCCCGTCGGAACCTTAGACTTTGACTATGGAATAAAACTCTTGAGAAAAAAAGATGCAAGTGGTAGGTTAGAGGACCCTGGACGCTTCCACGTGTCAATCGGCTTCTTTTAATCCCCGTATTTTAGAAGGGCCTGACGACTCCCGCTGACCCTTAGCAAGTTGGCTTAGCGAGTTGTTCTTGACGTATGGTCGCAATGTTCATTATAAGGGACAAAATTTATTAATTAATGGAAGGTTGATTATGATCAAACAAAGTTCCTATACGATCACTAAAGCCGAAATGGCGAATAAAAAGTGGTTCGTCGTAGACGCAGCAGACATGGTTGTTGTTCGTCT
>CAXNNO010000012.1:0-16775 GCA_964203555.1 Bacteriovoracales bacterium | reverse complement strand
AGTAACTCAACGGATCCCCCCAATAAACGAAGTTTTTCTTTTATATCAAACAAACCGACTCCCCTGCCTGAGATGTCTGTTACAGAATCAGCAGTACTGAAAGAAGAATCAAAAATGTGATAGATAATTTCCTGATCTGATTCAAGAAGCTGATCAGCGGGGTAAGCTAATTCAACCATTTTCCGCCTAATTCTGTCAGGATCGAGACCCGCACCATCGTCTTGCAAGTGGAATACGAGAACTTTGCCAAGATCCCCCTCCTCAAGATCAAATAAAATTTTGATCGTTCCAATTCCGGGTTTACCTTTTTGAAGACGAAGATCTGGCGTTTCAATCCCATGATCGACGGAATTTCTAAAAAGATGAATACATGAATCAAAAAATGATTGATAGTAATTAATATCTACAGGTACGCTACCATTTTCGACCATTAGGGGATGGATTGTTTTGCCTAATTTCAAGGCGAGCTCACTCACGAGTTCCTTATATGGATAAATATATTTCTCAACTGGGGCTTCAAGAAACGTCTTTGAAAAAAACAAAGCTGAATCATTTGATGAGAGATATAGCGAATGATAAAATTCCCTTAAAATTCTTTCAGGTATTTCAACAACGTGATCTTTATTTTCGCCTATAAAATCTTTCAATCGGTGGATAGTCTCATGAAAGACGTCAAGAACCTGATCTATCCTTAAAGGAATATCATCTTTCTCTAAAACATCTTTCTCTATATCAGACTCAAACTCGTGTAGATGAACGACAACCTCCGTAAAGGCATAAAAAGCGGCTAAACCTTTCATGGAGTGCAGTAATCGCATAAAATCGTTCTTGGAAAATTCGCCTCTTGTTTTGATCCGATCAGCCTCTTCATAGAGTGAATTTTCAAAAAGATCCACAAATCTTAGAAAACTTCGCTTATCCTTAATGACTTTCGTTACTAGTTTTACATAATTTTGTTCCTCAACGATCTGCTTTTGAGTTTTATATTCTCTAGTTTTATCTGTGGCAACCATAACGACATTTTCAATTCGTCCCTCATCATTTCTCATGGGGTAAAATTCTAGCGTAACGTGCTTAAAATCTTTGAGATTATAGTCTTTAGTTGTCGGAAGAGATTGTGGACCAAGTTCGACTAAACTCTCAAAGGGGATCATTTCTTCAAAAAGACTTTTCTGCCATTCCGTAAAGAGTTCTTTATCCTCAGTTTTCAGTAAACGGGAAAGTTGCTGATTTGCGGGTGAGGATCCAAGAAGTTTTTCACATGCCTTGGTATAGAGATCCAAGCACAATCCGGACTTATCAAAAACGAGAAGCCCTTGTGCTAAACTATCCACCATTGTTGTAATAAAATTATTCGCTTTCCTTAATTTCTCTGTTCGCTCCTGCACCTTTTGCTCAAGAGTCCGATTGTATTCAAGGAGCTTCTGGTTATAATCCTGAATCTTATCGACCATCAAATTGAAGTTCCCTGCCATTAACTCTAACTCAGATGTATTTTGTGGTCCAACGCGGACGTTATATTTACCATTCGCTATCGTTTCAATCACTTTGATAAATTGATCAATCGGCTTCGTTATTGTACGGGCCAGATAAATTGAAAAAATGTTAAAACTTCCAATCAGCAATAAAACGTAAATCAATGTATTTGCGATCAGAAATGTCGTAACTTCATAGGCTTCAGAAGTTTTGATTCCTGAAAAAATGAATAATTCAGGAAAACTTTTGAGACGCTTAAAACCAATTATATAATCAAAAGTACCGACCTTTTCTTCCCTGACTCCAGACTGCTTGATCTCGCTGGATTTTTTTATATTTTTATTGATAAAACTTCTAAAAAAGCGATTGTATTCTGGTAATAAATCCTGGGATTGATTATGAAAAATATCTTCACCATTTAAATTCACAAGGGTGTTTTCAAAACCCGTTTTATAGATAAATTTATCAACAAGGGAATCTAAAAAAAATTCAAAACAATAGATCTGATTATCTTCAGGACGATATTTTATAATTAACAATCTCGGCGCAAGACCTTCCTCATAATGAAGACTCTTGATTGTTTTCTTTTCCCTTTGAGAGGAAAGTGTTTTTTTATTTATGGTTTCCATCGGAGGCAAAATAAAACTTAACCGATTTTTATATTTTTTAAAAAAATGATCGTTTGTAAAAACAACGTTGGACTGAGTTTGATGGGCCAAAAATTCTTCTTTAGTATACTTATCGATTTCTTTTTTATCTTTCTCCGTTACAAAAGATCTCTCCAGGGGATTGCCCTCCGGACCAATCTCATCTGGTAACCACGCCTTTAAGACTCTAACCTGAAAAAGATCAGTGTCCCCACTATAGAGCTGCGCTATAGCGTTTACTTCGCCCGGAGGTGATTGAAGGTAGGCACTAACTAGTTTAGTTTTATTTTCTGCAAAGTCATCAAAAGCATTGGCAATGACCTCCACATTGGAAAAGGAGCTATCATAAAGATAGGCCTGTTTATCTTTGAGTATCATGGATGAAGAAAAATAGAGTAATATCAGTGAAACGGAAATTACGACAAGGGCGAGCATTATGATCATCTTGCTTCGAAGAGAGAACTTGAATAAATTATGCTTTTTATCGATCACAATCTCTCTTATACTATAAAATAAATTAACCTATATGATTATCATATGTAACTAGGGTCCAATGAATAGACAGGAAAAATTTATCATCATGCTTTCCCTGGGTATTTTCCTCCTTGCCCTTCTGGGGCTCAGGTTAATCCCTCGACTCCTTGAATCGATGAAACCCACGAATAGTAATTACATTGGAATGGTTCTTGAGGCAAAAGGTGATACAAAAATAAGATTTGGTGACTCTGTTAATTGGCGAAATGCTTTAAAAAAAGACCCCATTTATTCCAAGGCATATCTTTTCACAGGGGAAAATTCATCCGGAACATTTGCTTTTCTTGACGAGAGCGCATTAAGTTTGGGACCCAACACTCTGATTTATATCGATATCGTACTTGGCGAGGATGGAAAGCCAAAGAAACAAAACAAGTCAACTTCTAAGAATGAGTTAGTTATTGAGCTAGTTGACGGTGAAATGAAAATTGATTTAAAAAATACCTCACTGATAAAGAGTCTCAAAGTTGAAGATGCATCCATCGGTCTTACTGAGAAGAATTCAGTCGTAAAACTAAAGTATAATAATATGAACGGCATGGAAGTATCCGTCATGAAGGGTAACATCAACATTCAGACGAAAGACAGAAATTTCAATGTTAAGCATGGAGAACGACTCGAAGTTCTAAAAAAAGATGAAACCATTAGAACCACTCCTGTGCCAACTGAAGTCATGGACGAGATGAAAAAGATGTCTGAAATTGATCGACGAATACTTTTGGAAGAACTCCAGCGCAAGCGTGGTCTAGGTCAGATTATTCAGGAGGTCGCCAACTTCTTGACAGACAATTAAAAGAAGCCTCTCTTGAGTTCTAAAATCTCTTTTTCTGTTAATGAAGTATTACGGGTTGAAGATACCTGAGCAAAACGAGTCACAAATTTCTTGAGTAATTTTTTCCTCGCCGGTTCGATAAAATGAATTAATCCCCTATAAACTGATGAATCAGAACTATTTTTTGAATTTTTCAAAGCAGGAACAATAAGAATCTGTAACTTTACCGGTTGTTCAAGACCGAATATGTCCCCTATTTTTAATTTTTCTTTGGTCCGGAAGATGATTTCATTTTCGGTCACTGATATTAATTCAGCGGAAATAGAGTATTGAAGAATACTTTTCTCATCGCTTAATGAATTAAAAATTTTATAATCTAAAAATACTTTGTGATCAATGTGTTTTACATCAAGGCCAATCGACAAAAGGGATTGAAAATTCTTTTTCGCCTTTGTTATTTCTTTATCCATTTTCTTGACTCGATACAACTCTAAAAATTTTATGATAAGACTTTCATTAATATCCGCCTTGGTCGCAACTAAAAAGTGATACTGAAGAGAATGTCTTAATGGGTCAATATCCAAACCCTTGTAATTGAATAATAAAAAGAACGGGAAATAATCACGAAACTGAGTAATTGAAAAGATTAGCTCTTTAATTTTATCCATATTATTGACCTCATCACAACAAACAACAATCACAGAGGGTCTGTCTTTGTGTATTTCTGAATGGGGATTTTCAATCTTGGAACGCATTAAAACAGTCGTATTCATTTTATCAAGCTGATCCGTTCCAATAACCAAAAGGGCATAACTTCGGTCATAGATAGAGACAGTGTTGAAGTGAAAGGGGGATATTTCTGTCTGTTTGATTAAAATATTAAAAAAAGCTGTCTTCGATAAAAGTTCAAGATTTTTCATCACTGTTGACACGGGATCTTCTTCTTCAGTTATTGACTCCACTTTGTCAGTCACAAGCAGCATGGTCTTTGGTTTCTTCTTCAAATCTTCAATCGCCTCAAAGACAAACTCTGTAATCGGAAATTTTTCCAGAACATATCTCAAATCATATTGAAGCTTCGTTCGCAGATCAGGCCTCAAAGCTCCAGTCTGATATTGATACTCAAGTTTGTAAGAATAATTAAAATGGCTTTGAAGATCAGAAATGGTCTTACCACTGACCTTGTGATCATGCGCCCGCATAATATTAGAATGAATAGGTAGATTAATTCTTAAAAGTGATCCCTCGATTAAATCAAGGTTCGTTTCAATTTTTGCATATGTCTGACTGAAATAGTTGACCCAGATCGCCTGTGTTATTGTTAAATTCTCTGAGAACGTTGCTGTTGGTATTTTTTCACTTTGAAAGGATTCAGAATTAAGGAGAGAACGCAAACAAATGAACAAAGCTTCGTGATCCGAGTCCTTATAAAAATAAATCGCATCCCCCAATATGGGCAATTTTCCGATTTTATTCCCAATTTCTTCATCTACAACACAAATAAAGGGAATAGGACCAACTTTAGAGTTAATAGACACAAGCTTGATAAGTTTTCCGATTTGAAGATCAGGGGCCTGCAACTCCAGAATAATAAGCTGAGGCTTGATTTTAAGAATCGTGGCAAACGCCTTCTTAAGGCTCTTGCTGTAATCGAAAAGCTCCAAAACAAAGTCTTCATCCTTACGTTTCAATTTATGTTGAAAACCTAAGATATGTTCATCAATTTTTCCCAGATACAGTATTTTTTTCATATTTCATCCAATAACCCATGTTAGTATAGAATTGAATCACGAGGAACTGAATATGAAGTCTGATACCCATTTTTTGATCGTTGATGACTACGTTAACATTAGAAGTCTGGTAAAAAATCAACTTAGTGATTTTGGATTTGTCCAAAACGTTACGGAACAAGAGAGTGCCAACAACGCCATTGCATTTTTACAATCTCACCAGGGCAAGCCGGTAGACTTTATTATTTCGGACTGGAACATGCCCGGAATGACCGGTTTGGATTTTTTAAAATGGGTTAGAGGTCATCAAAAGTTCAAGAATCTCCCCTTTCTGATCCTAACCACTGAAAATGAGCAGGCAAAAATCATGAATGCCATCTCTGCAGGGGTGAGTAATTTTTTAATTAAACCGTGGGAAACAGAGGAAATAGCAAATAAAATTCAGCTTTGTTGGAAAAAACATAACCCCTAGTACCTGACATGATTACTTGGCAATTTACCGGCCGGTAGTACTAAGCTTCAGGTCCCTTACTTCCTTATTCGATTTTTTAAGACGATCTGCTAGAAGGCGACTAAGGTTGAGCATCATGATACTCATCGCCCTGGGATTTTTATCATACACCTTTAAAATAGATTGATAATTTAAAACCAAAAGATCAGTTGGTAAAATGGCGAATGCATCAGTTGAGCGTGTCCCCTCGTAGAGAAGAATGAGTTCTCCAAATATTTCGGCCTTCCCAAGAGATGCAATAAGAACATCATGCTTGATGATATCAATTTTACCATTCAGAACAAGAAAGAGATCTTCACCAACGTCCCCCTCTTTGAAAACTTTTTCACCCATCTGTAACTGCATGACATGACAATTTGCCAAAATCCCATCAACTTCATGGTCATAGAGATCATTAAATAATGGTGCCCCTCGTATGATACTTTCAATAGACATCAGGCGGCCTCGTCCACATTATTTTCATCAATTTCGGCCATGACTTTATTTGATTCCAATCTTTTGATCGATTCGTTAAGTGCCCTGAGTGTTACAATTAACTCGCTCTCATGGCGGGAAGAAAAATGCACGTGATACCACAGTGTTTGAAGAGACGTTTCAACCTTTTTAAGAATTCGCGAACGCATGTCTTTTATAGGAAAAAGAGCATTCATAACTGTCATAATGACTGAAAAAACGATACCGGCAAGAGAAGTTTCCATTGCGTATGACGTACTTCTGACGAAAGAAGAAAGTGTCTCGGCCGAGCCGTCAATGTTGTTAAAATCAATTCTTGCAATTTCAGGTAACGCCATACTAATACCAACAAATGTTCCAAAGACTCCAAAGACGACGAAAAGTCCTGGCATAATATCAATTAATCTTGAAACACCATCAATCGGTAATCTTTTAAGAATCATAGTCCAATGCACATCCTGCCCGAGAATTCGGTGAGTTAGTTCTGAAAAATTTGGAGGAGTTTCACAATGAAAAATACCAGTTTCAGACCTGAGCAAATTCACAAAATTTTCTCTTCCAGAAAGATAGCCTTCTATACTGACAACTTTTTTTCCGTGGGATACAGAATCATGTTTCTTGAAACGCAGAGACCTGTTCGGTAATTTATCACTGATTTTACTGAGGAAAGTTAAGAGGTAAGTATCAACATCTCTAACCTGGACTTTTACTTCTTTATCTTTTTCTATCGCCACACCCACTTCTCTGACTAGTGTAGAAAAATAACCATCATTTCTTTTACTCGAGTAAAAGGCAATCATTCGAATAATGAGACATAGACAAAGGAGTGACCCCATGAACTCTATAAGGTAGGAGTTACTCAATTCTAAAAGAAGATGTATCATTTGATTTCTCCATTGGCGTCAATAATTCTTTTAATCTCTTCCATGTTATCTCTTAGTAAAAAATTTATCTGCACTCTCTGAGACTTATAACAATCCCAGGGACCACAATCATTTCTAGAATCAGACGCAGGCAAACGATTAATATTGTCCAGAGGAATCGGCTTCATGTAGGCCATGCCCACACTTTGTAACAAAGCTTTCATTCTTTTTTTATGGGGATAATCTCCAATTTCTTTACTCATAAGGTAACTCGCTACCGACGAAGCCCTGAGGGCAGAAAGTCGCATATTAAAACTATAGGCATCTGGATGATTCTCTACTGGCGTTATGTATTTTCCGCCGAAGCTTGGAGAGGAATGTCCCTCCATGTTTATTAACGATATCTGCGAGTAAACCTTTTCATCTCCAAGAAGGACTTCTGAGTAAACAGGAATAATCTTTTTGAGAAGCGCCCTACCTTCTTTCGATATCCTGGTGCTTCCCTTCTCAAAATTAAAACCTTCCCCCGAAAGTAGAATAACCTCACCTGTTTTCATATCTACTTTTGCATTAAGTTTATGTTGATCAAATTTTTCTTTTAATTTTAGTGCAACACCATTTTTAACTGAATCCTTAAGCTTACTCATGGTGTCCGCTAATTGACGGAAGCGTAAGTTAGACTGATGGAGTAATCCCTTCAATTTTTCAGCTTCATTTATTTTATTTTCAAATTCATCTTGCCACTTTTTGGCATTTTTTTCCGTTTCAGATGATTTTGATTTCAATTGGGCCAATTCCCCTTCAAGGTTTCTTTTATCACCATTTGTCTTGGTAAAATTCCTCTCCAATTCTTCATACTTTTCTTTAAGAGCATTCTTCTGATTACCAATGTCGTGCAATTGGGAATTTAATTCAGACTTATCATTTGAGATCTTCGACGCTGCTAATTTATTTTCGTGGAGTTCTTTCTCAATTCCTTTCAGCTGACGATTAAGATCGGCTACAATTGTTTCATGGGACGTTTTTAATTTTTTCTCCAGCTGTAATTCAGATTCCATTTTTGTAACTTCTGTTTTAGCTTTGGATAGTTCTTGAGATGTTGCTAGAATTTGTGACTGAAGCTTTTTTTGTTCTAAGATCATGTCCTTGCGAACATTATCTAATTTTTCTTTAGTAGCTTCCACTTCCTTCTTCTCACTTGCTACCGACCGGGTATTCAATTTTTCCCTTTTCACAAAATCTTCTTGAATCCTGTTTATTTCATCATTTAATACTTCTATCCTCTTTTGGCCTTCATTAATTTTGAAGTCTTTCTCAGTGATTTCTTTTTGTTTTGCGGACAAACTCTCTTCTGCAAACTTAAGAAGTGAGTCTTGCTTTCCCTGTGATTCAATCATTTCTTTCAGAACCGTTTTGTTACTTTGAAGTTTTTTGGCGTAAGAATTGAGTTCCAAGACTTTTTTATCAATAATTTCCTCGTATTGCTTCATTTCCTCAACTGCACGCTCAACTTTGGCAACCCTATCCTTACCTTGCTGGATTTCTTTCTTGCTTAATTTTGCCTTAAGTTCATTCTCATGTTTTTTAGTATTTTGAGCTGACTTTACCTGAGACATCGTCGCCTTAATCAAGGCAAAAACAAACATAACGAGGAAAATGATCGCGACATTCGTGAAAAGATCCGAATAACTTGCCCATACATTTGAATCAGAATCATTGTTTTTATCATCAAAAGACATGTTCCACTGTTCGGACAAATCACCCACAAACTTTAGTTTATTAATCAGGTTTGTTAATCAGGTTAGGCTTCGATGATAAACACGGCCTGGAATATGCAGAATCTACCCCGGGAGAAGTTGATTATGTCATTTACCAATGCCGAAGTGGCGGAAGCATTCGAAACAATTGCTATTCTATTAGAACTCGAAGGGGCCAATCCTTTCAGAATAAGGGCCTACCGCAATGCCGCCCGAGTTATACAATTGTTACCTGAGCCGATAACTGATCTCATTGCCCAGAAAAAAGATCTAACAGAGTATAAGGGGATTGGAACCGATCTTGCCGGTAAAATTAAGGCCTTTCTTGAAACGGGTCACATTCCCTTGATGGATGAACTCATCACTCATCATCCATTGGGTATTACAGAATTAACAAGGATAGAAAATCTGGGGCCCAAAAGAATAAAAAGACTTCACCGTGAGTTGGGCGTTTCCACAATAACGGATCTTAAGTCCGCCTGTGAAAATGAACTGGTAAGAAGCCTAAAAGGTTTTGGAGAAAAAACTGAAAAAAAAATACTGATCGAAATCAATGAACTTCTCAAAAAGGGTGAATCGAAAAGACTTCTTTGGTCCAGGGCAGATGAAGTGGCCCAGAAGATTGTTACCCATTTAAAAAAATCAAAGGATATTAAACGCATTGAGGTCGCAGGAAGTTACCGGCGAAGAAAAGAAACAGTTGGGGATCTTGACATCGTCATCAGCTGCAGTAGCCCAGAAAAAGTAATGGATCATTTTTTTTCTTTTGAGGATATTCAATCGATTCAATCCCAGGGAATCACCAGATCGACTATTATATTACGAAGTGGTCTCCATGTTGACCTGAGGGCGTTTAAAGAAGAAAGTTTTGGTTCAGGTCTTTATTATTTTACCGGGTCAAAATCCCACAATATCGCCATCCGAAAAATCGCCCGTAAAAAGGGGATGAAGCTCAATGAGTATGGCGTCTTTAAAGGTGAAGAATACCTCGCTGGAAAATCAGAGGAAGAAATATTTAAATTGATGAAACTGGATTTTATCCCTCCTGAACTCAGAGAAAACAATGGAGAAATTGAAGCAGCAATGAATCACCTCCTTCCGGATCTCATAACAAGGGAAAACATTTGTGGAGACCTTCATACTCATACCCTTGCTACCGATGGAAGAGATAGTATTGAGGAGATGGCGTTGAAAGCAAAGGCCATGGGTCTTCAATATATCGCTATTACCGATCATTCTCAAAGTCTTCGTATTGCCCATGGTCTGGACTTAAAACGACTGGAAAAACATATCAAGGATATCGACGAAGCAAATGAGAAAAAACTTGGAATAAAAATTTTAAAAGGTATCGAAGTCGATATTCTTGAGGACGGATCTCTTGATCTTCCCAATGATATTTTAAAAGAACTAGATATCAGAATTTGCAGTGTTCATTCAAAACTTAGAATGAAGCGTGGGGCGATGACTAAACGAATTTTAAAGGCCATGGAAAATCCTTATTTTAATGTCCTCGGCCATCCGACCGGTCGCCTAATTTTAAAAAGAGAACCAAGTGAATTAGATTTTGAAAAAATTATTCAATCGGCCGTTGCAAGCGGAACGTTTTTTGAAATTAATGGTCAACCTGACAGACTTGATCTTGATGCAGAACATGCCAGACTCGCCCAGGAACTTGGGGCGAAATTTGCTATCAACTCAGACGCTCATTCAACAATGGAACTCAATTTCATACAGAATGGAATTTTTCAGGCCAGACGCGGCTGGATTGAGAAAAAAAATGTTATCAACGGATTAAGCTGGTCACATCTTAAGAAATTGCTCTAACCCCTTATCCGACTCAAGATGTGATTAGGCCATATTTCAGGATATCTAAACTTCACACCATTATCTTTTCTTAGGTAAATTCTTTTCAGGCCATGGAATCAAATGAATTCGAACTAGGAGGTTCATATGTCATTTTGGAATAGAGATTTTTTACCCGCATTACCCACAAGTTCAAGATGGGCGGACAGGGCGCTGACCCCATTAGCAGAGATGGAGGATATGCTTGATCGATTTCGAAGAGAGTTCTACTCCCAGGATCTTATCAAGGGTATGGGTGAAGGCTTCACTCCAAGAGTAGAAGTCAGAGAAACAGATAAGAACATCCTTGTTTCCTGCGAAATTCCGGGAATAAATGAAAAAGATATCACTGTCACTCTGAAGGAAAATAATCTCATTGTAGAAGGTGAAAAAAAGAGTGCAAGAAAAAAGGAAGATAAGGGCTATTACAGCTCAGAATTCAGCTACGGGAGTTTTTATCGCTCAATTCCTCTTTCAGCGGACGTGGATGCAGAGAAAGTAGATGCTACTTTTAGTCATGGTGTCCTTGAAGTTAAACTGAACAAACTTGAGGAAAGTAAGCACACGGGCAAACGAATCGAAATCAGGCATTAGTCAGACTTTTATTTTAAAAAATGAGAGGTTGCAGTTCAAGTAATTGCAACCCTCATTTTATTGAATGAAAAGCGGCTATCGATTTTTTTAATTTCGTTAGCCGGTTTTTATTTCTTTGTAAATCAAGTTACAGTTTGGACGTCAAGCTAGTTGTCTAAATACAAGTCCAGTCACCATATATTGGACTTTGTACTTTACCATCAATCTCATATTTTAAATAATATGTTAGATTTCCTCCTAAGTAATTTGATATATCCTTGCAAATAGATTTCACTGTATCTTGATAAACGCCACCTGAATTCTTTTTAAATTCATCAATACAGTTCTCAGGGTTTTTTTGTTCATCGTTTACAAAGTAGAACTTGTTAGTTCCATATTTACCATTGAAGTCGGCATAAATAGAGCATCTCTTAATTTCTGAACAAGAACTCTTTACCTTCATGTTCGTACTAGCCGAATGAGGCGGACAATGGGCCCCATGAGCCGTATTACAGTTACTTGACATCCTTTTAATTTCCTTCGTTAAAATATAACCACATGAAGTGTCAGTCACTGAGTATTTAATCACCAATCTTTCTTCAAATATTCGATACA
The DNA here is from genome assembly GCA_964203555.1 of Bacteriovoracales bacterium. Lineage (GTDB taxonomy): Bacteria > Bdellovibrionota > Bacteriovoracia > Bacteriovoracales > Bacteriovoracaceae > Peredibacter. The sequence continues at coordinate 5,002 of CAXNNO010000012.1, read as the reverse complement.
AACCATTCTTGTTTTTGCGCAATCTAAGAGGTTTAATAAACTTTTCATCTGATAGTAAGTTAATACTTTTAACTTTTTGAATTGGATGGTGCTTATGAATGAACTCAATTATCTCTTTCATATTGGTCCCTTCCATAAACATACTTTTCAATTCAGGTTTTGAGTTTGGAAGTACAACAGATTCTTGCTCTAAGGCCATGGCAGCGGTGGCAAATAACGTTAATCCAAATAACGTTGTCACTGCAAATATTTTCATCAATATCTCCTTTCAAAAATAAATCTTCCTTGATAAATTATCGACCATTTCTGTAAGGGAATAAGACTTATCAGTCTAGCTTAACAAACTCAGCCACTTATACTTCGATGCTTTGAAAATATCTGCCCTAAAATATTTGCTCTTTAAGCTAAAGAGCATTGCCCTTTTCGCGATAAGTAACATGTATGCTCAAAAGACTGTTATTATTTATTACTATCATTTTATTAATTTATTATTTTTATAATTCCTCAAGCACTATCCCTTTAGAGTTTACCGCTGACGCTGAAAATAAGAAAGCGACCAAGGAATTGATTCAAGATAAACGACTTGGTTTGTCATTTGAGAAAATGCTAAATCATGAAGCTAATATAAAAAGTCTCCTTTTATCAAATGTATCCCAAGAGGAAAACTTATTGGATCCTACTCATTCATTTTTAACTTCAGACATTTATGCTGAAAAATTTAAAAACGATATGAACACGAATGAGCAAAAAGAAGTTATTGAAAATTTAAGAATCGAAATTGCCAACGACCAGGACACAATTAAGAGATTGAGAGAGATGGGAGAAGATGAAACGATACGAACATTTGAAGAAAAATTAAGCCAAAAAGAAAGTCAATTGCAACACTTTAGATCTACAGTCTCAGAATAAAGCGAGGAGATCGTAAGAAAAAAGGAAGATAGGGCTATTACAGCTCGGAATTCAGCTATGGTAGTTTTTATCGCTCCATTCCTCTTTTTGAGGACGGGGACGCTGATAAAGTAGATGGCCCGGGAAAAAGAATTCTGCAAATCAAAACGCTGAGAGGGACTTCACTCTTTTATTTTAATGCGTTTTACCAAGTAATAAGTCCCCCAGTAAACAAATGCATACAAAACAGGGGAAATAAGGAGCCAGGCACACACGCCCATTAACCCCGTATAAAGGTATCTCTCCATGGACTGCCAGAAATTTAATTTAAACTGCTCAATCAACTCCGGTAGATAAATTGGCACGGGGGCCTGATGGAAGATCCACTCGCCCATCCGAATGAAAGGAATCACAAGTATTAATTGCAAAGGGTAAACGATGTAATTGATCATTTGAACAATGACGTGGTTAAGCTTAAAAATGATACCGAAAATCCCGCAAAGAGCAGTCGTTGCACCCAAAATAGGTATCGTACCCAGAACAAAACCAAAACTCATGCTTTGAGCAATTTTATGAGGAGATGTTCCCTGCTTGAGCTGATTCAAAAGCGTGGACTTGATTTTCAAAAGATAAGTTTGCAACCATTTCATACTGCCGATGGTAAACCGAATTGTTTAAAGATAAAAGTTTTCAAAATATCAGTAATTTAACGCAACATCACAATCCTTACTTACCGAGATCATATCTGACGGAGTAATTCAGTTCCTCGGTGCCATAATGGAGTAGGCAAAGATACGAATTTTATGTTAGGTTTTTGGAATGCTTTTTAACTCCTATGTCTTCATACTCGCGTTTTTACCGATAACTCTTTTCGTTTTTTATTTTCTTCTAAATAAACAAATGATCGGTGCTGCTAAAAACTGGCTTCTTACGACCTCATTATTCTTCTATGGATTTGGAAACATCAAGTATTCAGTTATAATAGTGACATCTATTTTGGTAAATTTTTTCATCTCCAATCTTCTTATTAAAAATAAAAAAGCTTCTGACAGGAAAATTCTTTTCTACTTTGCCTTGGCGTTTAACCTGGGACTTCTTTGCTTTTTTAAATATATGGATTTCTTCATTGAAAACATTAACTGGGTTTCTGGCTCGGAGATCGGTCTCTTAAAAATCGTCCTCCCTTTGGGGATTTCATTTTTCACCTTACAGCAGATAGCATTTATTGTTGACGTTTACACTGGGCAGGCGAAAGAGAACAAATTTATTGATTACGCCTTGTTCGTCACTTTTTTTCCGCAATTAGTTGCCGGACCTATCGTTCATTACAAGGACATTATCCCCCAACTTCAAAGTAAGGATAATAAGATTTTCAAACCAGAGAATCTGTCGATTGGGATTTATATCTTTGTGATTGGTCTGTTTAAAAAGGTCATGATCGCTGATTCTTTTGCACCATTTGTTAACGAAGGATTCGATCAGGCAGCGAGCCTTCATTTTTTCTCGGCCTGGGGCACATCTTTTGCTTATGCTTTTCAGATTTATTTCGACTTCAGCGGGTATTCTGACATGGCGATAGGCCTTGGTAGCATGTTTAACATTAGAATTCCCGCCAATTTCAAGTCACCGTATAAAGCGACCAATATCGTTGATTTTTGGTCTCGCTGGCACATCACACTGACCAATTTTATTACGGCCTACATTTTCACACCCATTGTACGCTCAATGCCGAAAATGACTTTCCCCTTTATGATGCTCTCCATGTTTTTGGCGATGACCATCGCAGGTCTATGGCACGGAGCTGCCTGGACATTCGTCATTTTTGGAGTTCTTCATGGTGCAGCGATTGTCGTTCATCACAGCTGGAAGAAATTGAAAATCAAACTTCCGACCTATCTTTCCTGGCCGGTCACATTTGTCTTTGTTTCGGTTTGTTTCACCATGTTCCGAGCAAAAAGTGTTGATAGCGCACTCAAGGTTTACAAAGGGATGTTGGGTATTTCCGGGTTTCAAGTGCCGAAAGGAATTGTACCAATCAGCGTTCTGAATTCACTGGGCATTAAGTATGGCGCTTACATGATAAATGATGAGAATCTTATTCTTATTATGATTGTGGCTAGCTTTTTCATCGTAAGAAAATTGAAAAACTCCTCGGAATTAATTCAAGGCTTCAAACCGACACATCAATCTGTTGTATTCACTTCAATCATGTTTGTATTCTGCATTTTTGGCCTGAATAGACTGACTGAGTTCATTTATTTCAATTTTTAATATGAATAAATTTAATAAGACATTCTTCATTTACTCTTTTTTTATCTTTTCAATCTCCTATGGATTGATCGTTGCTGTGGATCCCTATGATAAATTAGGCATCAATGCATTTGGATTCAGAACCAAGGCCGTTGCAAGTTCTAGAGAAAATAAATTTCACATGCTGGAAAACGCCAGTGATAAGTACGAGGCGTTTATCCTGGGAAGCTCGACGGCCCATAAGTACCACTCCGAAGACTTAGAGGCTTTGACGGGACTTAAATCATTTAACTATGCCGTTCAGCACACGACCCCGGAAGACTATGTCGCCATTATCAATCACATAAAATCCAAATTCACGCCTAAGTTACTAGTCCTGCAGATTGCCTTCGTTGATCTTGATAAGAACTATGCTACTGATAAAATGCTTTATTCCTCCCCTCTCAAAGATTACCTGGGGGAAGACAGCAAAGTGAGCAAGAACACTTACGTCAGCGGTGATATCTTCTCCAATAACTACCTCACTCTTGAGGCCTTAAGGGACACATTTAAAGTTATCGGCGTTAATTTATTTGGAGAAGTTCGCCACCAATATCTTAAGCATGGAAATTATAGGTCCGAAGAAACTGGTCAGGGGCCAATCCAGATCGTTCAATTTTCCCATGGCACTTGGGAGCTGGATCAAAAACGAGTTCTCTTATTGAAAAAAATTCAAGATGATTGCGAGAAATCCGGCATCAAATTAGTTGTTGTCTCCGCTCCCCTCTCATTTGATCACTACAGTAAGATCAACTCAAATGAAATTATGAGGAACGCCTTCTTAACCTATAAGAAAGTTACGAATGAGACCTTTGATCATTTTTATGATTTTACCACTGATGAGGTAAAAGATATTAATACCAAAGAATACTTTTCAAATTCGACCCATCCGACGAGAAAACTTTCAAGGCTTATCCTGGAAAAAATCTGGAGACAAAAATGAATGAAGATCAAATCTTAGAAAAAATCAATCAATGCTTTAAAAAAGTTTTTTCTGAAGAATTCAGCTTTAGTAAGGAGTTGTCCCGTGACACTTTTGGTTACTGGGACTCTATGCACCACATAACTCTGCTTATAGAGATCGAAAAATTATTTGGTATTCGATTCGATGGAGCAACCGCCGCCGTCATGACCTCAGTTGATAATATACTTACTGAAATTAAATCGAGAATTGATTAATGATGATGAAAAATGCCTTCATTGAAGCGTACAAGATAAGAAAAGTTGAACAGACACTACTTGATTTGTTTGGACAAGGTCTTGTTGGTGGAACGATTCACACTTGTGTTGGCCAGGAGTTTTCCGGAATATCTCTAGCGGTTCATCTCAAAGAGGGTGATATCGTTGTATCAAACCACAGATGTCACGGTCACTATCTAGCTATCTATAAAGACTATGAAGGTCTTATCGCAGAAATCCTTGGAAAACCACATGGGGTCAACAGAGGATTTGGTGGAAGCCAGCACATTCACCGTGAGGGTTTCTATTCTTCCGGAATTCAGGGGGGAATGGTTCCTACGGCCGCGGGGGTCGCGCTCTCTCATAAAATTTCTCAAACTGGCAACATCGCGACTTCCTTTATTGGAGATGGTACTCTTGGCCAGGGAGTGATTTATGAGACTTTAAACTTCATAAGTAAACACAACCTTCCACATCTCATTATTGTAGAAAATAACTTTTACTCTCAATCCACTGCTCAGGAAGAAACTCTTGCGGGTACCATCAAGGACCGTGCCAAGGCGTTTGGAGTCGATTTTTTCCAGGGTTCAACCAACGAACCCGAGGCCCTTATCGAACAGATGGGGCTCGCCGTAAACTTTGTTAG
>CAXNNO010000011.1:0-16876 GCA_964203555.1 Bacteriovoracales bacterium | reverse complement strand
GTTATGAGGATTTTTTTCACGATTTAAAAATTTTGGAGCGGCTGATCAGATTCGAACTGACGACCTTCTGCATGACAAGCAGAACCCGTGGTTATATCAATTCAAGCAATTAACGTAAATAATCTAATGATCTTTGCTACTTAAATCGTATTTGAGATCGTAAATTTTCGAGGGGTTTCGGTGCATTTCGTATGGTCAGGGCACATTTTGGGCACATCTGTGGATTCTTCAAATGTGAAAAAATATCATCTAGTTAACAACATTTTCAAAAAATAAGCGGCCAATTCAACATGAGTGGAGCAAAGGAAAATTAGTAAAAACAGCTAATTAAAGGTATCAGTTGCACTATGATGCAACTAATGGTAAGGTTGCATTATAGTGCAACCGAAAGGGTGCCAGTGAGCACGGATTCAGAAAGTATGTTTCTTATTTATGAGGGTGAGCATTTCGAGGTTGAGTTCTATTTTGATGAAAATGGAGAAATGCAAGGACGTGAAGAGTTTGAGGTATTAACAGAAAATGAGAAAGCCGCTTTTCTTGCGAGGGCAGTTAAATTGGCCGACTCTGCACCTGGAACGATTCACCCTAAGACGATTTTTAATTTAGAAGATGAGAAGGAAAAGATATTTGCGATTAAATTTGGAAATAATAGGTTTTGTTCATTCTTTTATGAGGGTGGTAAAATAGTAATTACTAACAGCTATAAAAAACAAACTCAGAAGAATACGAAGAGAGAAAAAGAACAAATAAAGAAATCGGTTGAAATGAAAAAAGATTACGTAATTAGAAACAAATTGAATAAGTATTACAAAGGTAAGAAATAATGAAGGCCAAGAAAAAATCTCTATTCAATGAAAAGATGAAAGATGACAAGTTTAAGAAGAAATTTGAAACTCAAAAGAATTTATTCGAGTTAGAGTATCAAATAGCCATGGCGATGGAGTCTCAAGGTATTACTCAAGCCGAATTGGCCAAAAGGCTTGATATAGATAAAAGTGTTGTTAGCAAGGATATGTCTGGAGCTTTAAAGAAAGCTGGGATGAAGAAGTTACAAGAGATTGCCGAAGCTCTTAACTGCGAATTTGTGCCAATGTTCATTCCCAAAGAGGATATGAAGGAATTTGAGCATAAGGTAGAGGATTTTCTACACTTAAAGAGAGCTTAGGAAAATGAATGACTTCTTTGAAAAACTTGGAAGCCGTTTTTCTATTCATTCCACTTCTCATCGCACTCAGCTCAAGCTGGCGTGTTTGCTCATAGTGCCTGAAAAGGCACTTCACCTGATGATCCGTCACCATTTGAGACCTCCATGTCGCAAAGAATAGTGAAGTGATTATATCAGGCGATGGGTAATTCTAATTGTCGTTGATGGGGAGTTTATATTGTCGTCAGACACTCATATAAAAAAATGGGCTTTGCTTGGTGGTCACTTACTGCCGGAATACGCATAAACACCTCTTTGTGTGCAAAGTTGCCTAGACATGAGGAAAATTTGGGGTGACGAGGAGGACTTTTGGAATGTAACGACATAACTGATCTCAGAGCAGAATGGGATTGGGATTTTTTTGTGACTGAAACGTCACGCGGATGGGCTTGTGAGGCTTAATGACGGATTTGGGATACGAATCTGTTAACTTTTCAGCAGATGGGAAAAATAGTGGTTATGAGGATTTTTTTCACGATTTAAAAATTTTGGAGCGGCTGATCAGATTCGAACTGACGACCTTCTGCATGGCAAGCAGACGCTCTACCAACTGAGCTACAACCGCAATAAACGACAAAACAAACTTATCAGATAATTCCATGAAGTCAAACGCTTATGTTCGAAAAAAAGACAATTTTTGACTATTTTTTTTTCTAACGATAACTATTTTTAACACGGTTTCAGATTCTCATTTGTCTTGTCAGCCTATCTATCTGACTGAAATTAATACAAATATTTTCTTGTTACCGACAATTCTCAAAGTCCGTTTATCTGTGAGAACTATCATTATCAATTTTCAACGTCGTACATATGACATCTGTTTCGATCATATTTTTTGGAAACTGGCTTCTCAAGATATCAGGATGCTTTTCGGAAGCTGTGATTTTTATGGATGCTGCATAAACTCTCTCTGTCCCGGACATATTATGGTTTTTGATTTTTTTCGTTCTGAGAGACGTGTTTTGTTTAAATTCAATGTTGACCTGATCAATATTGAGAGTCAGGAATCCCTCAACGAAGTTGGAATATTTTAAATCAATCAGTTCATCTTCCTGCCCCGATTGCCATTTAACTGATCCGTCCGAATTGGAGCAATTGGTTGTGGTCCATGCAGCATAACCATGAGTACTAAAAATGAAGAAAACAAATGAAAGTAAAAAATTCATCCAATGCCCCTTTGTTTAAACAGGGGACTAATTCACACAATGATGGGATCACGTCAATCGCCGTTATCGGAGCAGTGAGTGATGGTTTCTGTATTTACTGAAACTTTTGCTCCAAAGCTTTAATTATCTTTTGATAGCTCGGATTCGTGAAACGTGTAAAGAGGAGCGGCAGGATGTCGTGTTTTTTTGAGGGGAGAGATGGGTTTAAAAGAGTTTTAATAAAAGTATCGGAGATGATGAATACTTTTGACAGAGGATGAAGATCCTCACCTGGATTCTCCTCAATGCCCGTGCCGTCAAGATGACCATGGGATTGGATAAGAACGGTTCTTATGTAGTCATTTGCTTCAGGGTGATCTTCAAGAATTTTCGTCGCATCCGCAGCATGATTCAAAACGGCGCGTTTCTCATCCTCAGAAAGGTTTGATTCAAAAAGCTCCTTCATACTTCCTATCTGCATTTGCTGTTGTGATTTTAAAGTTACATCTGAAAAAAAAGACACAAATGAAAGGATATGAAGATGCTCTTCTTTATACCAGCTTTGCTTTGAAAGGACATAGTGGCACATAAGCGCCAGGAGGTGGCAGTGTTGGTAGGCGTATGAGATTTTATTGGAAAAAAGTAATTTAAGGAGTTTTGTCACTTCAGGAGATTTTCTCACAGACTTCACCATGGAATTGATAGAGGCATCAGAAAGTTCAACACTTGCCTGATCTAATCCCATTTGTTGAATGGAATCTCGAACGATTTCATGGGCGTTGGCCGTTGTGAGGATACGATCTTCCAGAGTGAGATCTTCTCTTTCGAGTTTCTGCACCAGGGTGTTCGTTACAAAAGTGGTAAAATACTGAATATAATCTTTTGGAATATAAAACTCTTTGAGTCCCTGATCTTCATATTTTTTAATAAGGGCCCTGTCAAAGATGTCTTTTGAATGGATTCTTTTTATGAATTGATAATCATTTGATGCTTTTTTTATTCTGATGTAGATATCACATGGTGTTTTCTGGATGTCGTTGAAATAATAAATTCCCACGGGAAAATAGTCCGGTTTAACTTTATTCACAACATCATGAATAGTGACTCCCAGGTGAAGAGCGGCCTGCTTAACCAGAAGCTCCCAGCTTATTGGCTCTTTCATACATACAATGTCCTTCACTCCAGGACAGTCCCCCAAAATAATAAGGGACGTATCAAGTGATTCTTTTTTTATGTAATCGTGAATTTTTAGAGCAGTGTCTTCTTCTCCAACCTTCACCTTCGTAATCACAAGGCCGATCTGGGGAAGAATTTTAAGAAGTTCCAATGCGTCTTCCGCACTTTTGCGAAGAATGACGTCTGTACCAACGAAGGTGCTTAAATTAAGAGAGAAGATTTTTTTGAGATCTTCATTCGTTTCAATGAGAATAGTCTGGCTCATGCCATCAATTTTAACATGATTGGCGATAAGTCCAATTCTTTTTGCATTTGATAACCCTTGCCGAGAAGAGGAAGGCTAACTAAAAAAGTCGGGTTCAGTAACTTCGATGAGATCTCCGTTGAGAGAAATGAGTTTGCCTGAGAATTCGATCGTTTCTGGATTAAATGCTGAGACTTTACCGTGACCCTCCGGAATATCGATAACGTAATGGGGTATGGCCCACCCAGGTAGAACTTTTCTGATCAGTTGATAAAGCTGGCGCCCTTTTTCTAAAGAAATGTAAAAATGCATCCCCCCACGAACTCTATCAGGATGATGCAAATAATAAGGCCTGATTTTAAGATCAATAAAATGTTCGAAAAGTGTGACAAGGCCCGAGTAGTCATCATTAATTCCCTTCAAAAGAACCGTCTGGGAAAGAAGTTGAATCCTGAGGCTCGAGAGATTCGAAATCGCAAGCCTATTGAATTCATCAAATTCATTGATGTGGTTTGAGTGAATTGCAATAGAAACGGTTCTGAATTTATTTGAAGCATTCTTTAAGACTGATAGCAGTCCATCATCAATTCTTTCTGGAAAAATGACAGGATACCTTGTATGAAATCTAACATCCTTGATGCTTTTAATTTGAGAAAATGCACTGAGGAACATGTCTAATTTTTCATTGGAAAGTGTAAACGGATCCCCACCCGTAAATATTATTTCTGAAATCTCATCATGTGACTCAAGGTAGGCCAATGTCTTTTTGAAATCATTTTGGAACATTTCCTCATCCGCTGAGAGCTCGTTTTTCCTGAAGCAGTAGCGACAGTGAACCGGACAGATTGTGGTAGGAGTAAAAAGTGCTCTCGATGGATATCTGTGAATCAGTTGAGGTGCCCTGAAAAAAGCTCTGTCTCCGATTGGGTCCACAAGTCCATTTTGATTCAGTTTGAGATCTATTTCGCTTATCGCAGGCAAAAATTCCTGGGCCAAAACACCCAAGGGTCCTTCCTTCTTTATTTTTTCTGCAAGTCTTCTTGGTATGAACAGAGGGTATTTTTGAGCGACTGATTCCAGCTCCGGGGTAAGAGGCCAGTCCAGAAAACTATAGAGGTCTTTGATATTTTTATAGGAACGAGCAAACTCATTTGTCCAATTTGGAATCACGACCACTTTTTTCAAGCTCCTTAAGATATTGCCGTTTATAAATATAGGCACAGGTTCGAATGAGGGCCGCACCGAAAGCACTTATTCCCAGAAAGTGATACAGAAGTGTTTTAAAAGGGAGAACCCCACCCTCATAGAGCGTATAAAGAATCCACTTCAAAAGCACAAGATGGGCCACAATAATTAAAAACTGAGTCAACCTTTGACCAAAATTTTCACGATTTAAAAAAGTTTTAATCATATTTTCTTTTCCTGTTTCCAGAGACTCGCTTCAAGTTTCCGAAATGATTTTATTTTTTTTAGGACAAATGACTTATTCATACCGCTTAAAAGACATTCCGCAAATAATACCGGCCCTTTAGGAAGAGGCATAAGTCCAATCGGTCGAACAGGTCTGATCCTGCCTGAGCTGGATCCGCCCCTGTAGTCTAGTTGAATGAGTTCTTTGTCCTGAACCAAAGAGGCGAGAGCATTGAATCTTGTTGAAAAATTAAAACAATCATTTTTATTAAAATGAGACAATCGGAAGACAAAACTTTTTTCCAGCGAGATTTTATTGTCCGAATCGACTTTTTCCGCGCTTGCCATAATTTTCAGACAAGCGAATGTATCTTCTATCGCCACATGATGATGAAGTTTAAAACCGTTGAATTCAGCAAGAGTTGAAAGTTTAAAGTTTTGTGGACCCTGGTCTTTATTTTTATACACGGCCCGGGCAAATCTGCAGCTATCGTAGATATCAAGTGGAGGGAACTCAATCTGGAAATCGTGAGAGGCCTTGATGAGATAGCCCAGATCAAAAGTCGAGTTATGGGCAATCATGGGATATTTTCCCGCAAAATCCCAAAATTGTTTCAATGGTTTTTTGATGGTTGGGGAAGAATTTAAATCTTCATTTCTTAAACCATGAAACTGTACCGTAAATTCCGGAATTTCAATTAAAGGATTGATCAGCTGATGGTAATTTGAAACATCCCCGTCCTCAGAAATTTTAACCGCTGCAATTTCAATGATCTTATCCACCAAAGGGGAGAGCCCTGTCGTTTCGAGATCAACAGCAACTAATCCTTTTGGAAATAATTTTAACAGTGACGTTATTTCTTCAGGCGAAATATTCAGGGCCGACAGGCTTCTTGACATAGAGTGTCTTATAGCTTTTCAGAGAGCTCTTCGTCTACAACAAAACAGTTATTTCCGCCTGTTACATGACTGATAAAGTTTTTGTCAATTTGACCCACTTAAGTCTCCGTCAAAATTCTTGGCGCCAAATAACCTATTGAAAGTTTAAGGCATCATTTCGTTTTTTAAGTCTCAATTCATCAGTGGCCAATTTCAGTATTCGTTGACAAGTGCAGAGCGTAAAGTCCATGATTCCGCTACATTTATAGTTCTATTGGAAACAAAGGAAAGTCGGACATGGCCAAAACATTTGATGTCGTGGTTTTAGGTGCTGGGCCTGGTGGTTATGTTGCTGCCATTCGCGCATCACAATTGGGTAAAAAAGTTGCCATTATTGAAGCTGATAAACTGGGCGGAGTCTGCCTTAATCGTGGATGCATTCCGACGAAGGCCCTTTTGAAGTCTGCTCATTCTGTGCATGAAATTCATGACATGAAGGGGCTGGGAATTAATGTTGAGCTGAAGGGTCTTGATGCGGGTGTGGCCGTTAAACGTGCCAACACAATTGCTGAAAATATGTCGAAAGGAATTTCCTTTCTCATGAAGAAAAATAAAATCGAAGTGATCAATGGAAAGGGTGTTTTCAAAACAGCTAAATCTTTCGAAGTCACACTGTCTGACGGAAAAAAAGAAGAAGTTCATTTCACCAACGCCATTATTGCCACGGGGGCAACTTATCGAACCTTCCCTGGACTTGAGCATGACGGGAAACGTCTTTTAGGGGCGTGGGAAGCATTAAAAGTTGAAAAGCTTCCAAAATCAATCGGCATCATTGGGGCCGGGGCCATCGGAGTGGAGTTTGCCTACTTTTGGAATGCTTTCGGAGTTGAGGTTTCAATTTTTGAAATGCAAAAAAATCTTCTTCCCATTGAAGATACTGACTGCTCTCTTGAAGTTGAAAAAGCCTATAAAAAACATGGCATCAAGCTTCACCTTGGCATCGAGGGCATCACAGCAAAAAATAATGGCAATGATGTGACCTTCACTGTTACAGAGGGTGGCAAAAAAGTTGAGCATAAATTTGAAATGGGTCTCATCGCCGTCGGTATGACCGGTGTGGTGGAAGGCTTCGGCCTTGAGAAAATCGGCGTTCAGGTTGAAAAGGGTTTCATTAAAGTTAATTCCATGTATGAGACTTCCGTGAAAGGAATTTACGGGATTGGAGATGTTTCCGGTCCGCCTCTTCTGGCCCATGCAGCTTCACATGAGGGTGTTTTGGCAGCTGAGCATCTGAGTGGTTTGCATCCCCATGCCATCGATAAAATGAATATTCCTGGTTGCACTTATTGCCAGCCCCAGGTCGCCTCCGTAGGCCATACAGAACGCGCACTCAAGGAAAAGGGTATCGAATATAAAGTCGGTAAGGCACCATTTGCAGCTAATGGTAAAGCCATCGCTTCCAATGAGAACAATGGCTTTATAAAAGTTCTGACAGGAAAGCACGGGGAATTACTTGGTGCTCATATCGTTGGAACTGCCGCAACTGAGCTCATTCATGAGTATGTACTTTTCAGAACGATGGAAGGAGTTGATGAAGAGATTTTTGCAACAATTCATCCACATCCAACTCTTGGAGAGTTCCTTGGTGAAGCTGTTATGGCCGCGAAGGGAAGAGCTTTAAACTTATAATTAATTAATCAGGAGTAATAACGATGGCAAAAATTGAAGTAGTCATGCCGCAAATGGGTGAGAGTATCACCACTGGTACAATCACAAAATGGCACAAGCAACAAGGTGAAGTCATCGAGCTTGATGCTATCCTTCTGGAAATTTCAACTGATAAAGTTGAGTCAGAAATACCTTCTCCTGTTCATGGTAAGATTGTTCAGCTTCTCTATCCAGAAGGCGCAACAGTAGACGTGGGAAGAGCAATTGCCATTATTGAAGATGATCTCAATGCAGTGATTGATGCCGGATCTGCTGCCCAGACAGCTCTCACCTCATCAAAGGTCTCCGCCCCTGAAGCAGGTGTTGCACAAGTCGCTGTCGCTTCTGAGGTTGTGGTTCAAGGTGAAGCATCTGAAGAAGGCTTTCGCTTTTACACTCCTCTTGTGAAGGCGATGGCCAAAGATGCAGGAATTTCTCTTTCTGAATTAAAAAATATTAAAGGTTCCGGCGCCGCAGGAAGAGTCAATAAATCTGATCTTGAGGCCCATATTGCTTCTCGTGGAAAAGGTGCTCCTGCTCAGGCATCTGTTTCTCCAAGTCAATCAGCTCCATCGCCAACCGCGGCCCCTGCAGGAGTTCCACAAACTCGTGGTTCTGACAGAGTTGAAATCATCGCTATGGATAACATGAGAAAGGCCATTGCTAAGAATATGGTTATTTCCAAGCAAACCTCTCCACACGTCAATTCCATCGATGAAATTGATATGACTAATCTTGTGAAGTCCCGTGAAAAAATAAAGAATGAATTTAAAAAACGTGAAGGAATTAACCTCACTTATTCCCATTTCGTTCTTTATGCTATCGTTCAGGCCCTCAAGGATCATCCTTTGGTTAACTCTTCGATTGAAGGAGATAACATTGTCATTAAAAAGGATATTCACCTTGGTTGTGCTGTGGCGGTTCCAGGGAATGGTCTGGTCGTGCCTGTTATTAAGCATGCTGGTGGCATGAATCTTACGGGTATTGCCCGCCAATTAGACATCCTTGCAAATAAAGCAAAATCTAAAAAACTCACTATGGATGACCTTTCCGGTGGGACCTATACCTTTACGAATAATGGTTCTTTCGGAACATTAATTGCCACTCCTGTTATACTTCAGCCTCAGGTTGGTATCTTTTGTACCGGCGTGATCAAGAAAAGAGTTATGGTCATGGAAGACGATGCAATTGCAATTCGCTCCATGATGTATGGAACTCATACATACGATCACCGTTTAGTTGATGGCGAACTTGGTAGTAAATTTCTTGCTTCAGTTAAACACCATCTGGAGACAATGCGGCCGGAAAATCTTATCTAAAATACGACGGGCCCTCTTTTTGAGGGCCCTTTTTTTTTCTTGAGTTATTTTTTTTTACCTGTCATGTGAAAATGTTGCTCATTAAGAGCTTTTTCAGAACCATTTTTCAAGGCAAGGTAAAAATTTTCTTTAACATCAGAAGGAAGATACTTCTGATCTGTCCAGTTGCCATGAAAATCGTGGGGATATTGATAATTCTTCTTTTCAGGAGACACATTTGAGATATGACCAGGAACTTCAATCGTCGAATTTTCTTTGACATAGACCAAGGCCGCATCTATGGCCTTATAGACCGAATTTGATTTTGGAGATAATGCCATGAACACAGTTGCGTGTGAGAGAGTTATTCTTCCTTCGGGCATTCCGATTTGTTTGATGACATAGTGAGCATTTGAAGTGACCTGTAACGCTTGAGAGTTAGCAAGTCCCACATCCTCACTGGCAAGAATCATTAAGCGTCTTGCTATAAATTCAGGATCTTCACCTCCATCAAGCATAATAGCAAGGTAGAGAAGGGCAGCATCAGGATCTGAACCCCTTATCGATTTTATGAAGGCCGATATCACATCGTGATGCCGGTTCGCATTTTTATCATACTGACGAGCATGTTCAAAAATCTCTTTGAGAACCTTTTCTTTATTATCCAGCTCAATTTTATTAAAGGCCGATAGTCTTGCGAGTTGATTGAGGGCAAATCTTGCATCTCCGTTAGAGAGCTTTGCCAAATCCTCAATATAAGTCTCAAGCTCTGGATAATTGAGATCCCTTAATCCCCGATGCAAAATCTGGGTCAGATCACTGGCCTCAAGTTGCTTTAACTCTATAAGAGTAACTCTTGAGATAACTGCTTTATTCAAAGACGTATGCGGATACTCGGTTGTGGCACCAATAAAAAGAAAATCACCATTTTCAAGATAGGGGAGTAGGGCATCCTGCTGAGATTTATTAAATCGGTGAATCTCATCAATAAAAAGAATGCTCTCCTTACCGAGCTCTTTACGCCGATCGATCATTTCTTGAATGATGCGTTTAAGTTCAGGAACTCCACTCGTTACAGCACTAAAAACCTGTAATTCATATCCAACAAGGCCCGAGATGATGTGTGCAAGGGTCGTTTTGCCTGTTCCAGGAGGCCCCCAAAATATGACATGCCGGGGGTGAGAGATGAGTTTTTCCAGGTGAGGACGAATTTTCGCCTGCCCAAAAAAATCATTCAGGGTTTTTGGCCTCAATTTGGCGGCCAGGGGAAGGTCAAATTCATGTCCAAGATTAAAAGCTTGTAACTGCATATGCTCGTATGTAACAAATTAATCACATTTTGCACAGTGTTGTGGTTGACGTCATTAGTCTAAAAGGGTAGTTTTTTGGTCTTTTAAATAAAGCTGTTTCGGCTTTCCAGTGTCATGCAGAAGGGGGTGTAATGAGCATGTCTACAATTACAATTACAATTGATGACAGATTTCCAGCGGAAAAAGCGATTAAAAAATTTAAGCGTCTTTGTGATGCTTACGGAATCGTGAAGGAATATCGCGCTCGTTCAGAGTACAAGAAGCCTTCTGTTAAGATGAAAGAAAAGCTAGAGAACGCTGACAAGCGTCGTCGCAAGACTGACGTACGTGGTAAATCTCGAACTAAGTACTAAAAAAAGAGGCCTTCGAAAGAAGGCCTTTTTTTTTGATAATGATCTTAATAATAATATCTCAAAATGCTGTTCCAGCGATTGTGTATCACGGATAGGAAAGGGCCCATCCCTTCCGGAGTTTTTTTCTTTTTGGTTAGAGTCTGGTTTAAAAGATTAATAGAATAATTCAGCGAATTAATATTCCTGTAGAGGAATTCATGATTACTATTTTTTGAGATCTGCTGTTGCAGAGGGGTCACGAAATTGAAATAAAAATGCTTGAAATCTTCCTTGTAAAGAAAGGGGATATATTCAACAACCGAAAGTGATGCAAGAGTCATTAACTCATCGAGTTCTTTAAGGATAAAATAAGTTTCTTTTTTTTGAGGTATTCCGGCAGAGAGAAGAAAAGAAGTGTTATCGATATGGCCTTTGGCCTCTTCAACTTCGGCATCAAATTCACTAATGATTCGAAGAGCTGAAATTGAATTGATATAAAGTGCTTTGGACATCTTTTGCTCAGAAAGGAGACGCAGTGAGAGTTCTCTTATTCGGGAAAGCCTGGCCTTCAGTGAATTGACTGATCCCTTGCATTTAATATTGATTGTTCTGGGACAAGTCTGTTTTAAAGTTTCCTTATCGGATGCCAAGTTATCGAGTTCCCGCATTAATGGAAGAATATTTTTTGGAAAATCTGGAAACAATGTCACCATTTGATAAAAGTCGCTAACGATCCCGCTTAAAACAGGTCGTACATTCACCATGAAAGATTCACGTCCAAGATTTTTCTGTGCTAAGGCCGGTGTCATGAGTGTTAATAAAAGTAGAAGGATATGCATATCGTTATTATGCCTTATTGCTCCGGTAAAGATCAATCCGAGGTTTTGTTCGATATCCCGATTAGATAGATCGTCTTTTGTGCTGGGTAATAAATGCGGCTACTTGAGTCGTTGATGGCCACCTTAAATATGTTATGAGTTCCTCATGAATGGAGTCCTCCTTGGAAGCAGATGATAAAATAAATAACTCATTTTATGAACAATATGGCCAGAGATGGTACACCGCTTATGATGATCCGGTGGCACTGTTAAGAGCTGAGAATAAAATTAAATTTCCCTGGATCATGGAGCATTTGAAAAATAATCTCAAGCACGGGGATAAAATTCTTGATGTTGGCTGTGGTGGGGGATTTCTTAGTAATGCCCTTGCAGAAAAAAAATATAAAGGTACCGGGATAGACATTTCCAGGGAAAGTCTTGGGGTTGCAAAGGCCTATGATGTAACTGATTCAGTGGAGTATGTACATGCCGATGCTTTTGATCTGCCATTTGAATCCGGAAGTTTTGATGCGATCACAGCGATGGACTTTCTTGAGCATGTTGAATACCCTGATGCCGCAATCAAAGAAATCTCCAGAGTCCTAAGGCCAGAAGGTCTATTTTTCTTTCATACATTTAATAGAAATCCTCTGTCCCATTTAGTGATTATTAAATTGGTTGAGTGGTTTATAAAAAACACTCCAAAAAACATGCATGTTATTGACCTCTTCATACGTCCCCGTGAAATGGAGCTTTATTGCCGAAGATCAAATCTATACATCATGGAAATGACGGGCATCCGTCCGAGATTTTCCTCTATCGATTGGAAAATGATCAAAACGGGAGTTGTCTCACCAAATATGGAGTTCGTCCTCACCAACGGAACGCTTCTATCTTACCTGGGAGTCGCCAGAAAAGTGTTGTCATGAAAAAAAACCGGCCGAAGCCGGTTTTTCTTATATACGAGCGGCCTTGATTTCAAACCTCTGCTCATCAATCTCATGAACTGCTGCCCCCTCAAGGACAGAATCTGAAACAGTGCCTTTCACCATAAGGGTTTCGGAGGAAATATAATCCTGATGTTTCTTGAAAACTCTCACCATATTTTCACTTGAATGGATGGTGACTTGTATCCTGTCAGACACGTTAAAATTCAAGTCTTTTCTGGTTTTTTGGATCCTATTGACCATTTCTCGCGCAAGCCCTTCATCTATCAAATCCTGATCCAGGGTACAATCGAGATCGATCGTGATAAACCGATTTGTTACCGCCTGAGTTGCTGCCTTGGCATTTCTAAAAACCAGAATTTCAGTCGAGTCAAAATTGATGCCATTGAGATTGATCTTCCCATCGGTCTCAATTTTTTGAACATCAGAAGATGATAATTTTTCAATCAAAGCTCTGAACGCACCCAGGTCTTTACCCAGTTTTTTTCCAAGGACAGGTAAATTCGGTTTTGCTGAAAGGGCGACAAAGTCAGATTCATTGGTCATGTATTCAACGTTTTTAACATTAAGTTCAAGCTTGATATATTCCTCAATCTTTTTCATTTCATCTAAAAGAGCTTGATCCTGATGGATAACTTTAAGTGTTTTCAGAGGTGTCTTGACCTTCACCCCTTCGATGGTTCTTTTTTGGCGTCCCAAGAGAACGACCTGTTGCATTCTGCCTACCGCTAATTCAAGTGTCGAGTTGATTCGGTGTTCATCGGCCTCCGGATAAGAACACAGGTGAACAGATTCCTCTGTATTTCCACCGAAAGCTTTGAGTTCCTGGTAAATGTGGTCGGCCAGAAATGGAGCGAATGGTGCCATTAACCGTGAAAGATTTTCTAAGGTTGTGTGGAGTGTGGAGTAAGCGGCCGACTTATCCGCCGACATGCCCTCTTCCCAAAAACGACGGCGGTTCAGTCGGATAAACCAATTTGTGAGATCTTCAATAAAGTTAAAAAGCTCAGGCACAACGTTGTAGAGACGATAATTCTGCATTTCGTGGTTAACATTTTTAATCAAAGTCTGAAGCTTTGACAGGAGCCACTGATCCAGAATGTTGTCCGTTGCCGGAGAGGCTTCTTTGCTAATTTTCCATCCATCGACTTGAGCATAGGTCGTGAAAAATTTAAATGAATTATACCAAGGTAAGAGGGCCCGTCGAACCATATCTCTGACACCCTCGTCACTGAAGCGTAGTTCTTCCGCCTTAACAAGGCCCGAATTAATGAGAAACAAGCGTAGGGCATCGGCACCAAAATTTTCAATCAGCTCATCTGGAGGAGTATAATTACGCAAACGTTTACTCATCTTCTTGCCATCAGCGGCCAGAACCATGCCGTTAACGATGACATTTTTGAAGGCCGGTCGATCAAAAAGTGCCGTCGATAAAACGGTTAATGTGTAGAACCACCCTCTTGTCTGATCAAGTCCTTCAGCAATAAATTCTGCAGGAAAACCTTCTTTGAAAATATCCTCATTCTCAAATGGATAATGAAGTTGTGAGTACGGCATTGAGCCAGATTCAAACCAGCAATCCAGGACCTCGGGAATTCGTTTGTAGGTTCCTTCCTCCCCAGGCAGAGTGAATTGAAGATCGTCTACGTATTCGCGATGAAGATCTTTAACCATCACTCCTGTGTATTTTTCAAGTTCTGCCAGCGACCCCATACAAACGGCCTTGCCGGTTTTATCATTGATCCATATTGGCAGTGGTGTTCCCCAGACCCGAGTTCGGGAGATGGCCCAGTCTCGGGCGTTTTCAAGCCATTTACCAAATCTTCCTTCTTTAATCGATTCCGGTACCCAGGTGATTTCCTGATTGGCCTTGATCATTTTGTCTTTTATCTTTTCAACTGCCAGATACCACTGAGGCATGGCCCGATAAATGAGTGGAGTGTCAGTCCGGTAGCACATAGGGTAGCTGTGAACAAGAGTTGACTGATGAAGTAGCTGCCCCCGGTCTTTGAGATTTTTGATGATTTCTTTGTCAGCATCTTTTATGAATTTTCCTGCAAAATCTTTGACTGGATCAATAAATCTGGCCGAAGCATCCAGTGGTACAACAACTTCTGTTAATCCTGCTTCCTTCATGACTCGATTGTCATCCTCACCAAAACCCGGGGCCTGATGGACAATCCCTGTTCCGTCTCCAGTGGTGACATACTCATCATTTAAAACAACAAAATAGCCTTTCCCTGCAAGATCTGAATAATAAGGGAAAAGTGGATGATATTCCATGCCCTTCAATTGGGAACCAGTCATCGTTTCAATGACTTCGTATTTTAAAACTTTTTGATAGGCCTCAAGGCGACCCTTGGCCATGATGATGTAGATATTTTTATCAAGGTCTTTTACTTTTACGTATTCAATTTCTGGATGAACACAAAGTGAGAGGTTTCCTGGGAGTGTCCAGGGAGTCGTTGTCCAGGCAGCGAGATAAGTGTCTGGATCTTTCCTTGTTTTGAAAAGAATCGTGATCGCGGGATCCTGGATGTCCTGATAGTTTTGTCCGGCCTCAAAGTTGGATAAAGCCGTCTGAAGGACAGGTGAGTAAGGAACAATTTTATTGCCCTGATAAATGAGTCCTTTGTCCCAGATCGATTTGAACACCCACCAGGTTGATTCCATGAAAGTGAGATCCATGGTTTTATAGTCGTTTTTAAAATCTACCCAACGGCCAAGACGACTGATCGTTTTTTCCCATTCATTAACATATCGATCCACAATACCACGGCATTCATCGTTGTATTTCTTGACTCCATGTTGGGCCACAAAATCACTGGCCGACATTTCAAATTTTTTGTCAATTTCCTGCTCAATAGGAAGCCCATGACAATCCCACCCAAATCGACGCTCTACATAGAAACCTTTCATCGTAAAGTATCGGGGGATCACATCCTTCAGAGTTGAGGCGACGATATGTCCATGATGGGGAAGCCCAGTTGCAAAAGGTGGTCCGTCATAAAAAATATAATTTTTCCCTTTACGGGTTTTTTCGAGCGATTTTTTGAATATTTCCTTTTCATGCCAGAGTTTAAGGATGTTTCTTTCCGCTTGAGGAAAAGAAAAATTTTCAGTTTGAGGTGCGGCTTCGCGTTCCATACAGTCTCCAGAACTCTAAAAGAGGTAAAATGAACCTTAAATTTAACAGAAAGGCTTCTGCTCGTAAATTTTCAAGGCGAGTGACCGAGAAGAAAAGAACAGGAAATCTTTATGAATAAACTAATATTGTCAGCTTTTGCTGTGAGTCTAATCTCTCTTTCGACACAAATTCTTGCGAAGTCCCAGACTAGCGAGAATTTTTTCGAGATTGAGTCGGAACTTCTACCTGAATTAACTGGGGATCAACGTTTCACAAGTCCTGATCTCCATCAGGATGAATCATGGAAAGTGAGATCGGAAGAAGTTGTGATTGATTTACCAGTGCCTAATAAGGGGCAAGGTTATTCAATTATCCCATGGTCCGATTTGGATGCACAAGATTGGCTTTCTTACGACCAATGGCAAATAGAAAGACGCTTCAAAGATGTTACTCCTGACTGGAAAATCCGGCTTCGGGAGGCCAGTCATACTGAGCTCATGGGTAAGGTTTTACGATGTCGGGGAACCTGTTCGATCTACAGGGGTGCTAACAAGTCAAATGCCCAGTATTTGTCACAAGTTCTGGAGGGGGATGAATTTAAGACCGGCCCGGATTCTGTTGCCTGGATCTATCTTCTGGATGGCAGTCTTTTAAGACTCTCATCTGAGACCTCAGTCTCCCTCCAGGAAATGAATTTTTCAAAGAATCAAATTCTTGTCGTAACCAGATTAAATGAAGGACACGTATTCTGGCATCCAAGACAAAAAAATGAATTCCTCCCGGATTCAGGGCCTGAAACTGATTCTTTCAGTCTTCCACTTATGGTTCGTGAAGCGAATCAACAGTTTTTTGAAAGGCAAATCTTTAAAAATCAAAATGATCAGGAGCGAACGTCTGAGGTCATGGTACTCGATGAGAGGGCGATGGAGCTGCAATTTAAGGTCTTAAATGAAATAAAAAAGGAAAATGATCTCGCCGTTACCATTCCTACAAAGTTAATCATGGTTTCTCCAAATGGAACACTGATTACACAGGGCCCAAGCTTTGACATGGTTCACCTGGCGGGTTCGGAATCCTTTTTTAAAAAAAGAGCAACCACCCAAGGGGACGTTTTTAATCTACACTTGAGGGGATATACGAATTCCGGAGTTTTTGAAATCACTGAAAATCATTGGTTCCGTATTGAGGCCGATGGTAAAGTTTTTACCAGATTAGATAATCCTTCCGGTCCACTTGAAATCCTTGAACTCCTTACGAGAAGGATCAAATCAATCGAGCT
>CAXNNO010000010.1:0-17099 GCA_964203555.1 Bacteriovoracales bacterium | reverse complement strand
CTTTGTGGTCTTATTCTTCTCGTCGGAATGAGTTCCATTTTATTTGGAGAAAAAATTGTTCTCAATGCACCCGCTCTGGCACCTCTTCTAAAAATGAATTACGTCTTAACCGGCGTGGTTCTTTTCTCATTTATTCTGTTTTTATTTTTTCATAATTTTATAAGATATTTCCTGGTGAAATTTGAATCCTTCGCTTTTAAAGGCATTCTCCAGAAAATCATCTTACTTTGGGATGATTTGGTTTTAATCAAATCCAGAATCCTGAAGGCAGTTGGCCTGTCTTTATTGGTGCAATTTTTTGGCGTTCTTATTTTTTGGTCTTTGATTCAGCCGTCTGTCGATGGTCAGATGAATTTTATTCAGGCCCTGGCATTTATTCCGATTGGATTAATGACCCTTGCCCTGCCGATCGCCCCCTCAGGCCTGGGTGTTGGACATGCGATTTTTCAAAAGCTTTTTGAATTGCTCTCGATCAGTAATGGGGCATCTCTCTTTAATCTTTATTTTGTGGTTACGCTTTCAGTAAATCTCTTGGGAGTGATTCCTTACTTAATGACGAAACCTCAGGAATAAACCATCAACATATTCTTATCTATCAAGAGTTGAAGATGAAAATTTTTGTCGGGTCAATGTGTGAGTAGTGCATCGCCTTGGTTTTTAAGGCCTCGAGCTGAAGCAGGAAATTTAACTCATCCTCAAAGCTATTTAACTTTCGTACTTTTTTGGATTGTTTTTTTAGGATTGATTTCACGCCCTGGGGAAGTATGCAAACTCCCCTCAGTAAATAATGCTCGTCTTTATATTTAATCACTCTTCCGGAAAAAACATCTCCCTCCATTAAACTAATGGTTGGGTGATCTTTTTTGAGCATGATTTTTTCATCGTGTAGGATATCTTTGAGGATAATCTGCTTTCTAAAGCTGGTTCGATTAAATTCAAATAGAGAGTGATTCACATTAAGAAGTGCCTGAGAAAGTTCTTCATCTAGCTGATTGTTCCGAATGTATTCCTCGATAACTTTGGAACCATCTTTTTGACGATATTGGAAAATATACCAATCGTTGAATGAATTCATTCGTGGTTCAAATTCGTCTTTGTCTTCATCGAGTTTTCCGGTGATCGAAAAATACTTTTCTTTCGCCTCTTTCAATTCAGAGAAAAACTGGCCCTGAGTGTAGAGCCCTAAAACTTTATCTAAGTGTTCATGAACGATATCAAGCATATTGATTATTCTACTCTTCAGTCTTTAGGACTGCCAAGAAGGCTTCTTGAGGAATTTCAACATTCCCGACCATTTTCATACGTTTCTTCCCTTCTTTCTGCTTTTCCAGGAGCTTTCGTTTACGGGAAACGTCACCACCGTAACATTTTGCCAGAACATTTTTACGAAGCGCCTTAATCGTTTCCCGGGCGACAACCTTTGACCCGATTGCGGCCTGAATGGCAATGTCGAATTGCTGGCGGTCAATGACCTTCATCAGCCGGTGAGTGAGATCCTTACCTTTTTGCTGAGATGTTCCCCTGTGAGTAATCACCGAGAGAGCATCCACCTTATCGCCGTTGAGTAAAACATCAAGCTTCACCATATCCGACTCCATATACTCATGAAGTTCATAGTCCATTGAGGCATATCCCTTAGAGAGGGATTTAAGCTGATCGTAAAAATCAAACATCATTTCAGACAATGGAAGGATGTAAACCAACTGAACACGGTCTTCAGTAATGTAATTGATCGCCTGTTGCTGACCGCGTCGGTCTTCACATAGCTTAATGATCTTTCCCACAAATTCGTTCGGAAGATGAATGGAAAGTTTAACCGTAGGTTCCATAATCTTTTCGATCAAACTTGGATCAGGTAATTTTGCCGGGTTATCAACAACCAACTTCTTGCCATTGGCGGTTATAACTTCATAACTACAAGATGGTGCTGTCGAAATAAGCGACAGATTAAACTCCCGCTCCAGTCTGGTTTGAATTATATCCATGTGAAGAAGACCCAGAAAGCCACATCTAAATCCAAAGCCCAGGGCCTGAGAGACTTCTGGTTCGTAGGTGAAGGAGGAATCATTCAAGGCAAGCTTTTCCAGCGCCTCTTTTAGGATTTCATACTCCTCGGAATCCACCGGAAAAATACCACAGAATACCATAGGCTTGATTTCTTTATATCCAGCGAGTGATGGAGTTAAATCTTTTTTATCAGCATGAACAATCGTATCTCCAACTTTCACATCGCGAACGGTTTTGATTCCGCAAACGATCATTCCCACTTCACCTGCACCGAGCTCGTTAACTTCGTGATAGAACGGTTTTTGAACGGCGAGTTTAATTATTTCATGATCCTGGCCGGAAAATTTGAAGTGAATTTTATCCTTCACCTTCAGGTTTCCCTCCATGACTCGCGCCAAGACGACAACGCCCCTGTAAGAATCAAACCAGGAGTCAAAAATCAATGCCTGGAGAGGATTTGATGTTTTTCCCTTGGGAGGAGGTATTCGCTTAACAATTGTTTCAAGAAGAATATCAACACCAATGCCTGATTTCCCGGAAACCAAAGGGGCCTCTGAAGCATCAAGACCAATAACATCTTCAATTTCTTTTTTGACTTTTTCAGGATCAGCATGAGGCAGATCAATTTTATTAATAACTGGTATGATTTCCAGATTGTTCTCAAGGGCCATGTAAACATTAGCGAGAGTCTGTGCCTCAATTCCTTGAGAGGCATCAACAATTAAAAGTGCCCCCTCACAAGAAGCTAGAGAGCGGGAGACCTCATAGGTAAAATCCACGTGCCCCGGAGTATCGATGAGATTAAAGAAGTAAGTTATCCCGTCCTGGGCCTTATACTCAAGACGCACAGTTTGGGCCTTAATGGTAATCCCACGTTCTTTTTCAAGATCCATATTATCTAGCATTCGATCAGTTTTTTCTCGATCGGAGATATTCTTAGTCATCTCAATGATTCGATCTGCAAGAGTTGATTTACCGTGATCGATGTGAGCGATGATGGAAAAATTTCGGATAAGATTTGTATCCATAGGCGTGTGCTTAATCCTCAGATTTAATGTGCGGGGTCAAGCATACACCATTGGAAAGACTAAACAAAGACCTCTTTACTGATAATCATCATGTAGTTGTCCAGAGAGGATTCCTTTCCACGAATAGGGATCACGTTGGCGTAGCCTTGAAAGACTTCTTCGGTGTCTTCGAAAACATACTCTCCCGTGGTGGGATCAATCACTTTCTTGCGCTTGGGAATGGAGATTTCGGCGTTTTCAATTTTTGAACGGCGCTTTATGGCCAGCTCAAAAGTCTCAACTATTGAATCCGGAATGAGCGTATCCGTAATGTTTTTATTTAAAACATCATCCGACTGCATTTCTAGCGCTGCGTACATGGGGTTGTTCATATAAATCAGCTCCCCTTTAGCATTAGCGATCATGATGTTCTTTTTTACCATATTGGCCAGAGTATCAAATTTTCTATGTTCAACAGAAATGCGATCCGTTCTTAATTGCTCGAAACGTTTCATGCTGAGGATCATCTTATTCAATTCTCTGGCGAGTTCGCCAATTTCATCATCCTGATCATAATATATGCTGACGTCAAAATTGACGTCCTGGAGCTCGCGAACTGCATCGTTGATCTTTTTAAAGGGCATGGCAATTTTTCCTGGAACCACCAGGGAAAGAAGAATCGTACCGAGAAAGGTAATAATCAGGGTGATCAGCATGTTTCGGCGAGTCTCTCCGATGATGGATTTGACCTGTTTATCGCGTTGTTCGTTTTGAAAATACTGAATATCCTGGAACTCGGAGAAGGCTTCAAGAATTTTATCTGTCAGCTCGTTAATTGTCGAAATCCCTTCGCCGTCTCTCAAGGAGACAGAGGACTTATTTACAATTGTTTTTAATAAATCAACATAGCCCTGCATTTTAGAAATAATTTTTTTTGCTTCAACCTCAGAATACAGCGTATCAAGCCTTTGGAGCTGAGACTGAAAAGATTCGCAGAGGTTTTCCAATCTTTTAAGATCATCTGAATTGGACCTGGTGGTGAGGATTTTTTTCTGCATTTTTAGAATCGATACGGCAGAAATTCTTACCTCATCAGTCAGCTGGGAAATTTTGTTGGAATTTATCGTAATGCTGGAAATCTGGGAATTCAGTGAATCGAGGAAGAAAAAAACTGTAAAACCCATAATGAGTACAACGATGTTAGCAATAATGAAACTCAAGGCTACCCGTCGTTTTAAGGACAATTGCATATTTTCTCCGTATTAAACTTCTTCTAATTCATGGAACAAACGATCCAGGTTTTTTTCACTACCAACCAAAACAACAATATCATCGGCTTCTATCACATCCATCGGAAGAGGAGAATCATTAATCACCACACGAAAAGCGGCTTTTCCTTCTTCCGTGATGTAGGGAACTCTTTTCTGAAGGGCCACAATATTTAAAGAATAATTTTGGCGAATTTGAGATTCGACGAGTGTTTTTCCTTCGAAGGACTTTCCGAGTCTTAACTCGACAATCGAGTATCCAGCCGCAAAATTATAGCGCTGGAGCACATGGGGGGCAGCAATTTTACTTGCGACAATCTCTCCCATCTCTTCTTCCACCTTAATAATTTCCGAGGCCCCTATTTCACGCAAAACGTGCTCATGAAGCTGATTGGTCGCTCGAGCAACCACTCGTCCGACTCCCAGCTTTCTGAGCATTGCCACCGCCATGATACTCATTTCAATGTTATCCCCGATGGCCACAATCGCTGAATCCACATCCGCAATGTTAACTGCCCGCAAAGATCTCTCCTGAGTCACATCAATGCAAATGGCATGAGAGACTTTATCTTTGATTCTATCCACAAGTTCAGGGTTAGAATCAATCGCCAGCACCTCTGCGCCTTTTTCAAAAAGTCTCACAGCGGTTTTCGCTCCAAATGTTCCAAGTCCAATTACTGCAACAATCATAATTTATCCTATTAGTACCTTCCCTTCCGGGTATTCAACTTTTTTGGGAATAACGGCCCTCGATCCAATCGCAAGAACGAGGGTCATTGGCCCAACTCGACCAACAAACATTAATATAATAATCGTCATTTTCCCCAGGATCGTAAGAAAGGGTGTTATGCCCAATGAGAGGCCAACTGTACCAAAAGCACTTACGACTTCAAAGAAAAGGGAGAGGAAACTTTTATCTGGCTCGATTCTCATCATCACCAAGATACCTACGCTTACAACAACGAGGGAGATAATAAAAATGGCAATCGATTTAACGACTGTTGCCGGAGGAATTTTTCGTTCAAAAAATTCCACATGAGACTTCCCCTTGAGTGTGGCGGTAACCGACTGGAGGAGAATAGCAAAAGTCGTTGTTTTCACTCCACCACCCGTTGATCCGGGTGAAGCTCCAATAAACATCAGAAGAACCATCATATAAATGCTGTGGGGATGAAGTGAATTTAAATTCACCGTATTAAAGCCTGCTGTCCGTGGAGTGATCGCCTGAAAGAAAGAGACTTGAAATCGCTCCCACATCCCCATGTCCTGAAAGGCGTGAAGAAACTCACCAAAAAACAAATAAATCGTGGCGAAGACGACCAGAAAAGTATTGACCGTCAAAACCAGCTTTGTATGCGTCGTTAAACTTTTAAACGATCTTTTTGATCTGGCGGTTTGAAACAGATCTTTCATGACAGAAAATCCAATACCTCCCAATAGCAGGAGAGCGGCTACAGTCATGGAAATCAGGGGTTGAAACTTAAAATCTTCAAGGTTGTTATTAAAAAGAGCGTAACCAGCATTACAAAAGGCCATGATGGAATGATAAAAACCAAAATAAATCGCCTGACCGATTTCAAAACCTTCTTGATAAAACCCCATCGTAAGAAACATGGCCCCGATGAATTCTATGACAAAAGTGTAGCGGATAATGTCGACGATAAGGTTTAACAGTTCTTCGGAACCCGAAGCATCGAGAACATCCTGCATGATGACCTGTTCCCTCATTTGGAGGTTTTTTCCCATGATGACTGCCATCGAACTGGATAAGGTCATGATGCCCAAACCACCTACTTGAGTGAGAATTAACATGATCATTTGACCAAAAACACTAAATTCGTCAGGTAAGGATATTGTTGAAAGCCCGGTAACACAAGTTGCCGAAGTTGCCATGAAAAGAGCATCGATAAATGAAATACTTCTCCCCGGAACTGCAGAGACGGGAAGAATAAGAATGAGTGCGCCAAGAATAATCCACCCTCCGAAAGAGAGCAAAACGACCTGAGCGGGTGCCAGTTTTAATTGGAAGAGGAAGCTACTGGTACTGATATAATTGGACGGTTTAACTTCTTCTTTTTCATAGAGGGAAATAATGGTCGAAAAGAGATGAACCGCGGAAAGCCAATAAACAAACTCAACGTCTCCGAAAGTAATAATAACCGGGACAAAAATAATGAGTGAAAAAATATACCTTCTAAAAAAATCTTCAAATCCATCACTTTTAAGAAAATTGGACACGAGACTCACCAAGAGCACCACTGGTATGACCCAGACAGCATGAGTGAGTATGGCCTCCATCGGAAGCTTCTTAAGAAGTTCCGGGACCTGGTTGGCCTTTTGAAAAGTATAGACGAGGACAAAAAAGCCATTGATGAAAATTTCAAGCATCAATGGGATTCTTCCCATAAGATAATTCATGTTGCTAATTTTACGCTTTTTTTTTAATTACTCCTAGGAATTGTTCATGACCAACAAACGTTTTATCCCCTTTCTCATTACAGGAATTGACAGTTTGGGACAGGGAGTCAGTAAGCTCTCCGAGAGAGTGACTTTCATTCCAAAAACAACCATCGGGGATGAGGGTGAGGCGGAGGTCATGTCTGAAAAAAAGGGTGTGACCTTTGCACGCTTAAAAACTTTAAATAAATCAGCGGCTACAAGAATAAAACCCCTTTGTGAGCATTTTGTCTCATGCCCATCGTGTCACTTTCAGCATGTGAGCTATGAAGAGGAATTACAATTTAAAAAAGAAAGTTTTAAGCGATTAATGAGAAAGCTGCCCCTACCCGAAGTTGAAGTCATAGGTGCTCCGCAGAGACTCAATTATCGCAACCGCATCCAACTTCATTATAGTCTCAAATCTAAGCTCATTGGGATGCGGGATCCACAGACGTTCAGCATTACTCCTATACCTGAGTGTTTAATTGGCCTGAATGAAATTAAGCGGGAGGTGAAGCGGCTTTATGAAAATGATCAATGGATGAAGGAGGCCCCTCTTTTTCCGCAGGAAGGCCATGTTGAAATTTATTGGTTTAATGATGAACTCAACTTGAGTTGGAATCGTCCCTATGCTGAGGGAGGCTTTACTCAGGTTTACGAAAGCATGAATCAAAAAATGAAAACTATTTTGAAAGACTCCTGCACTCTTTCCTCGCCTCTCCATATACTTGACTTATTTGGTGGGAACGGAAATCTTTCTGATCAAATTCCCTTTTCAGAGCGTTTAGTCGTCGATATCTACCATGATACCAAGGGCTTAGAATTTATAAATCAAGACCTGTACTCCGCGGATGCATTAAAAAAAGTAGCAAAAGAAATCTCTCGAAGAGGATTAAAAATAAATCATTTGCTACTTGATCCTCCCCGCTCGGGCCTCAAAGAACTCAAACTGTGGATTGAAACAATCAAACCAGAAAAGGTTGTTTACGTTAGCTGTGATCCACACACGATGGCCCGGGATTTGGCTGACCTTGAGGGGTATAATTATAGCAGGTCTTTCTTGTTCGATTTTTTTCCCTCAACCTTTCACTTTGAAAGCATGATTTTTCTCGAGCGAAAAGGCTGAATTAAGTTTTACAAAAATCATCCTCTTACTTAGAATGAAACAAGAGAATTTTTTTGTCGGGAGAATCCATGCCATCTTTTAAGCTTATACAACATATGAGACATTTCGCTATGGCGATTCTTTTGTGCTTTATAAGTTCATGTTCTTCTAAGAAAAAAGAGCTCAATATCAAGCAAGCTGAACTTTATTTTGGCGCTGGCACTCAAAGTCTCATGGACAGGCAGTATACGGAAGCTTTGAAGAATTTGATGAAGGCCAACGAACTGACCCCCAACAATTCAGAAATCATCAATAATCTGGGAATGGCCTATTATTTTAAGGGAGAAAAAGAGCTTGCGATTAAAACCCTTAAGAAGGCCCTCGAACTCAAAGAGGACAATTCTGATGCCAAAATCAACCTCGCTTCTATCTATTACAAGTCCGGAGACATGAATGAAGCAGAAAAAATTTACAAACAAGTCTTAAGGGATCTGACTTACGACAAACAGGCCAGAACTCTCTATAACCTGGGATTGCTCGAACTTTACGGTCGAAAAAATTCGGTGACGGCCGAGAACTACTTTAAAAAATCGGTCAAAGAAGATGATAATTACTGCCCCTCTTATTATTATCTCGGGATTATTCGCTACCAACGTCGTCAATACAGCTCAGCACTAAGATACTTAAAAGAGGCTTCCATCGGCACTTGTTACGAAGCCCCTGCCCCACACTATTTTCAGGCCCTGACGATGATTGAACTTCGTCGCTTTGTTGAAGCTCGAATGAAACTTGATGAGATAGACACGCGTTTTAAAAAGAGCGTGTATGCAAGAAAGGCAAGATTAAAAACTATTGAAATAAATGAAATAGAAAAAAGAAAGTCTTCTGAATCTCACGCATCAAGGGATGTGCTAGAGTCCCCGGATTTCTAAATTGACCAAGGATGGCGCAAATGGATAGACAGGAAACAAACGAAATCGGGATGAATGCTTCCAGTATTGGATTACTGGGGGATTTTTTAAAGCAGCGAAGAATTGACAAAAACTTTACGCTCGAAAAACTATCTCAAAAGACGAAAATTTCGGTCAACATTCTCAAATCTCTTGAGGCCAATGATTATGATCATTTGCCAAGTGCCGCTTACATAAAAGGTTTCGTCACAAGCTACGTCAAAGTACTTGGAATCCCGCTTGAAGATGCAATAAATAAAATGGAATACACCTATCTCAATGTTTTAGGAAAACCATTCCCCGCACTGAACCATACAAAGCTCATGGCCACCCTGCCTTCGACGACCACGGCCAAGGGTGCTGGTTCAGATGAAAATCCAAGTCCCAGCGAAGTGATAGAAAGCGGTGACTCCATTATGGAGAATACGAAATCGTTTTTACCCATTCTCATTTTTGGAGCTATTATTCTCATTTTTGTCGGTGGCTACAAACTTATTTCATCCATTGTTGATAGTGAAGTTACTGATCAAAAAATTAAAGATTTGGGCCCGAAAATCGAATCTAGCTCCGCCCTGGTTAAGCAGAACTTGAAACCCAACGAAATAAAGAAGTCTGAATCGGCAGATCAGTCAAATAGTGGCCAGGAATCTACTACTTTAGGAGCGACTAACAATGAGGAGGCCAAACCAGAGGTCGAGTTTCAAAGAAGCTTTCCTCCTGTTGATTTTAAGAAAGTCAAAGGCCCACTTTTCGCTGCTAAAATGGATGCTCCGGAGAATTCAGACCAATCCATTTTCCCGCAAGAATTTAAAGATAAAACGAATTCTGATCTTCAGAATGTTTATATTAAAGCAGTCGATGGAAACACCTGGTTAAGTTACAAGATCGACAGTAACCCGATTGAGAGTGTCATTATTAATAAGGGAAACGATCTGTTTCTTCAGGGAAGTGAAATAAGAATCTTTTTAGGAAATGTTAATGTCACAAAAATTTTCTATAACAATTACCTGATTGAAACACCTACAAAAAATGGTGTTAAAAGTTTAGTTTTTCCTGAGGAGAGCAACTCAAAGTATCAACTTCCTCTTTTCCCCAAAGCTAAAGATGACATCATCTATACGGCAGAGGACTACATCAAGAGAATGAATATGGAAGAAGAGGAATTAAAGAAGAGAAAAGAGGCCCAGTAATCAGGACTGCCAGTCAAGCTTACTGTAAAGCCACAGGCCCAGTCCTGTCATTATCGTAACAGGCAAAAAGACCGCAATCGGTATGGGTATAAGATGGTTTTTAGCGACACTCAGTAGCGAAAAATAAAGACCATAATAGAGAATCAGACAAAGAAGACCCAATACTCCGGAACTCTTACTTTTCCCTCTATTGCCTGTTATACCAAGAGTGAAACCTAAAAAACAAAAGATCAGGCATACTAATGCCCCATTTTTTCGATTCCAGAATTCATATTTCGCATTAAAAAATTCTTTTTTATTAAAATTATAAGTTTTTTGAGCCTCATCCTCAGTCATACCAAGAACACCCTCGAGTTCTGAGGACGTCAGCATGGTTTCTTTCAAACTGAACTGATCTTCAAGTTGCTTCTGAGTTATGGGGAACTCGTATTTTTGAAAAAGTATTTTCTCAATTTCTTTTCCTTGAGATTTTTGAATCAAATTTCCCTCATAAAGGGTTAAGGTCAAATTTTCGGTTAAACTCTCCGGCGATTTTTTCAAAACGAGCTCACCCCTCTTGGCAAATATCACTCTTTCCGATTCGCTCTTTTCCTGCAAGTGAAGAAAAACATCGGTCAGGTTTCTACCGTATTTAGTCGCTTCAGAAGCAAAGAGGGTCAGGTTAGGAATCATGGTGAAAAACTGTCCTTCCTTAATGCCTGCGAGAAGACCGCTGGAGGTAAGGTAAGCAATTTTCTGCTTGAAGGATTTATTTGAAAGGGGAATCAAATTTTGGTTCAACTGATAAACACTTAATGTAAGAAGACTCGCCACCACCAGAAAAGGAAACATAATCCTGAACTTGGTCAGCCCCCCTGCGCGCATTGCAATATATTCTGAGTCTCCCGAAAGTCGATTCATGCAGTAAATAGTTGAGAAAAACACGGCAATAGGCAATGATAGTGGGATAAATGTCAGAGCAATATTTCCTATGAGTTTTACCATGAACCAGATCGAGATATCTCGAGTCACGAGTAATTCCATCATTCGGAAAAGTTCGAATGTTAAAAGAAAGCTGATAAAGAAAAACGCACTCACAAGTAGGGGCAGAATGAATTGAGCGGCCAGATATCTTTGAAGCAAAAGTTTCATAAATAATAATTTACTCCAGATTCACCTTTCCTTCAAGAAATGCCAAAATAAGATAATTATAAAAGGAGCTTCCCAATGCAAATTAAACTCGACTCGGTCGGTGATCAATTTCTCACCTCTGAACTTCAAATTCTTAGTGCTTTTCAAGAGGCAAGTAGCGTGAAGCCAAAAGGGAGAGGAAAAGGCAAAGCAGATCAGGCAACGACTGTTTCCATTGATCACTGGAGTTATAAGGGTCTTAAAGAAGAGTTTTATAACCTCAAAGCATCAAAAAATTTCAAGGCCGGAAAGGATGAAACACTTTTCTTTACCGGTGTGACTGGTGAAACCGTGTGGGTCATTGGTATGGGAGAGAGAAGCAAGGTCACTGCAGAAGATATTAGAAAATCGACAGGAAAAATTTTCAAGAATGCCAGTGCCGGAAAATTCTCATCGATTGCTTTTGATGTACCTAGTTTTAATGTCGTTAACGACGAAGTCGAAAGCACAAAGTTAATCGCTGAAGCTGTCTACATGTCGGCCTATACTTTTGATAAATACAAATCAAAAAAATCTGATAAAAAAGATATCACGATCATTCTCGGTAATTTTGACAAAAAAAACTTATCCCACATTCAACATGCGCTTCAAACGACCAAAAATATCGGCGAGTCGATTAATATTGCCAAAGACTTCGTGAACGAGGCCCCCAATGTTCTTCACTCTGAGGAATATGCCCGTAGAATAGACGCAGACGTCAGAAAACATCTTAAGGGTGTTAAAATTAAAATTCTTAATAAGGCCCAAATTAAGAAAGAAAAAATGGGAATGTTCCTTTCCGTTAATGCCGGCTCCGCTTATGAACCACGTTTGGTTCACCTAACCTATGAGCCGGCCCGCGCGAACGCAAAAACCAAACACATTGCTTTAGTTGGAAAGGGAATAACATTTGATACCGGTGGTTATTGCGTGAAACCTGGAACTGGTATGGCCGGAATGAAAAATGACATGGGTGGTTCTGCAACGGTTTATGGTGCATTCAGGGCAGCAGTACTTGAAAAAGCTCCCGTCAAGATCACTTGTATCCTTGCAATTACTGATAATGCCATCAATGAACATGCGACTTTTCCTGATGCGATCATTACTGCAAGAAACGGAAAAACAGTTGAGGTTCTCAATACCGATGCTGAAGGACGCCTGATTCTGGGAGACGCTTTGGACTATGCGTGTGACCTGAATCCTCATTATATCATCGATGCAGCGACCTTAACCGGAGCCTGTCTCGTGGCCCTGGGAAATCAAGTCTGTGCCATCTTAGGAAACGACCAGAAGTGGATCGAAGAAATTTTAAATGCGGCCAAGGCACGTGATGAATATATGTGGCAACTTCCAATCATTAATGAATGGAGGCACGACATCAAATCCAAAATTGCCGATCTTAAGAATATTGGAACTCCAATGAGGGCCGGCACTGCAGTTGGAGCAGCTTTTTTAGAGGAATTCATTAAAAAAAATATTAAGTGGGCGCATCTGGACGTTGCCGGAGTCGTAGACTCTCAGTCCCATTTGCCTTATTGCTCGGCACACGGGGCTTCGGGATTAATGATTCGTACTCTTACTCATCTTCTTGTGAATGCAAAGTAATCAATTCAAAATTGTTTTATTCGCGCCCGAAATTCCCGGTAATACCGGGAGTATCGGGCGCACTTGTGTCGCCCTTAACCTCGAACTCATCCTCATAAAACCTTATGGTTTTGAAATTGATGAAAAAGCAGTTCGAAGAGCGGGACTGGATTACTGGAAATATGTTCAACTCAAAGAATTTGAATCATGGGAAGATTTCTTAATGAGAGAAAAACCACCCAGAGAAAAACTTTTTTTCTTTGAAAACAATGGTGAGAAAGTTCATTATGATGCTCCCTACTCAAAAGATTGCTACCTAATTTTTGGAGGAGAGACCCGGGGAATTCCCTATGAAATTGAAAATGAATTTCACTCTCAGATTTATCGCTTACCTATGTTTTCGGAAGAAATACGATCTCTTAATCTATCAAATGTCGCAACCTCAGTTGCTTATGAGTGCTTAAGGCATCTTATCTGACTATTGCTCCCAGTTCATTTTTGAGACACTTTGAATCTCAAACTGCTCAGGGGAAATCACTTTACCCATCCTCATTTTAACCAAGATCGCCTGGACTCTTTTACGGGCGGCGCTTGTAAGCCTTTTGTTTCGAAATGAAATATAAAATCTTTTGGGGCCAGGTAAAAGCATCGCAAGAAACGCTCCTTCTCTCGCATTAAGAGCGTTCGGAGATTTTTGGAAATAATGGTTGGAAGCTTTTTTAATCCCGTAAATCCCCGGACCAAATTCAATAACGTTCAGATAAATTTCTAAAATGCGTTCTTTTGAAAGAACGTTTTCAACTTTTTTTGAAAGTATCATTTCATGAATTTTTCTCCAGATTGTTCGATCGCTTGAAAGATAGACATTTTTCACCATCTGCTGGGTAATTGTACTCGCTCCCCGAAATTTCTTTTCTTCGATCATGTCATTCAGGGCGATTTTAATTTGTTTAACATCAACGCCGTCATGCTGATAAAAGCTCCAGTCTTCGGAGAGGATAATTGCCCAACGGGCAAAGGGTGAGATCTGATTAAAACTCACCCAGCCTTTTGGTCTACCCGGCATGATGGCAAATCGATGAGTATCAGGACGCATCGAACGGTGAGGAAAATGAGATTTTAGTTTTTGAACATCTTGAGAGAAATACATATAAAGCGGGATCAAAAAAATCATCACGATCACGAGATAGATAATTTTTAACATGTGGGATTTGAATATTGATTGTGTCATCGGTCTTGAAACTCTTGTATCATTATAACCTATGAAAAGTTTTTGCAGCTATTTTAATCAGGGAATTTGTCGATCGTGCGATCTGATTACAACGGATTATTCTGATCAAATTAGGAAAAAAGAGGCAATTCTGCTATCTGCACTCAAGTCCGAAGGAATCCCCGAGCTCCTTCCAACGGTGCTGTCTCCACAAAAAAATTTCAGGAACAGAGCAAAACTCGTCGTGACAGGAACCCTGGAAAAACCGGTGATCGGTCTTTGGGGTGAAGAGAATCTGGACTCAGGAAGGGAACTTACTGAATGTGATTTGCACGTCAAAAAAATCAATGCCATTCTCCCTTTGATTAAAGAATTTATCACTCTCGCTCAACTAAGGCCTTACGAGATATCGTCTCGAAAAGGAGAATTAAAGGGAATTATCCTTTTTCACTCCGAGTGCTCGGGAGAGACTTACCTTCGATTTATTCTCCGTTCAAAAGAATCCATTGACCGGATAAAAAAACATCATGCTCTCCTATTGTCGGAAATAAATCACCTTCGATGTATCTCCGTTAATATCCAGCCCATCCCTCACGCCCTTCTTGAGGGAGAGGAAGAAATCTTCATCACGGAAAACCATTTCATCACGAACAAAATTGGAACAATAAACTTCT
This sequence comes from Bacteriovoracales bacterium, assembly GCA_964203555.1. Lineage (GTDB taxonomy): Bacteria > Bdellovibrionota > Bacteriovoracia > Bacteriovoracales > Bacteriovoracaceae > Peredibacter. The sequence goes on along the minus strand of CAXNNO010000010.1, from coordinate 2,516 downwards.
TTCTAGGTCCCAAGGCATTTGTTCAAACCAATCAATTTATTGCAGACAAACTCTACTCCTGTGCCGCTCAATGGATTAAAGAAGCTGGAACGAAGAATTTCATGGAACTCTTCTGCGGACAGGGGGCGTTTAGTTTTTTTGCCGCCCCATTTATCCAGAAAGGCATGGGGATTGAAATAAATTCTGATGCCGTCGCCATCGCCAGTGATACGGCGACGAGGCTTCATTTTCCTCATCTAAAATTCAAGACGGCCGATGCGGGCAGAGTGTTGGATGAAATGATAGATTTTTCTCCGGATCTTCTTTTAGTAAACCCGCCTCGTCGCGGGATTGCAGAAACGGCAGAGTTAATTTTAAAAATTAAACCTTCGCGCCTCATTTATTCAAGTTGTCATTCTGAGTCTCTCGCAGCTGATATTAAGAAATTAAGTTCATGCTATGATATCAAGAGAGTTCAAATCTTTGATATGTTTCCCCAATCCTCACACTTTGAAACATTGGTTGAACTAAAACTCACCACGGTCGATTGAATGTCATCATGGATCGAAGGGCCTTAAAAATTAAGGCACGACGTGGATTGCCTTTCACCTTAATGACTCCCTCTTTGACAATAATCGATGAGTTCATTTTGAAATCAAAAACTTCAAAATCATTAACTCCTCCCACGAACATCCAGTCTCGATCAGCATATTCAAGAGGCTCACCGACACTGGCCATTTTGAAGGACTTTTTGCAGCCCCAGATTTTTTTCATGAGTGATGGCAAAACATCAAAGTGTGATGTGGGGTGATAAAAATCCACAGACTTTTTGTCAGGATTCATCCAGACAAGAGGAGTAAATTTTGACGACGCCCCTGAAGTGGCCCCAGTGATGAGTATGTGAGTATTATTCAGAAGATTATTTTTTTGTAATTCCAGAATATATCGGTGAATCTCCTCGTCAGCTTCCCTCGGATTGCTTTTCATAATTCGGGAGATAAAAAAAGGTTTCCCAGCTCCAACTGGACGAAGCTCGCTACCTTGATTTTCAAAAAAATCATACTTGCGAGTTTTGAGTTCGGTATAAAATGCAGGTTTTATATTTTTAGCGTAACTCATGTAGGATGATGGTACGGAATATAAAAGAGAAAAGAGTCCACCATCAATATGGCGACTTCCACCCCGGTGCAAATTAAAGCTAAGAGCATATTTTTTCATGTGAAAGACTTTTGGCATTAAGTCTCTGGAAAGCTGTTCTTGACCCCACTCCTTGATGACGAGTAAAACAACATTCGGATTATTTTTACCCAGACAGACCAAATCATCGGCTGGGTAAAAGAAAGTTCGGTTATCATGCTGCACCTGTGGGGACAGGTAGGAATTCAGACTGAAGGGGAAGAGATCAGAATATCCGGGATGAATATGACTATAACGATAAAGTAATTGACCCGTTCCTAGAGAGATTAAAATCAAAACGAAGTACCAATTTCTGACGGGATTACTAAAGTGTCCCTGCATGTATCGCCAGTACCTTTCTCCTCTGAGCCAGATAAATCCAGCGACAATAAGAATTCCCACTACAATAACCGAAAAAACTTCAGACGATCCAACGAGATGGTGAATTCCCTCAAGTGCAAAGAGCCCCGAGAGATAACTGTAAATGTGCAATTGGTAGCTTGAAAATGACAGGCCATCGGCCAGAATATAGAGATTGAGAGTCAGTATCAGCACTAGTGACCAAATTCTTGAAATATAATAGGTGGGAATTAATAAAACGACAGGCACGTAGAGGAGAAAGTACACCAACGCATTCACAAGTCCTACGTGGCCGATCAAGGTCGCAAAATAGTAAAACCAGTCGGTTTGAGAGTCAGGAATGATAAAGCTTCTCAAATAGACCAAGGTCAAAATTGAAGAAAGAGGCCAGGAGATTCCAAAAAATATTTTTCGTCCCCAACTCAGAGAAAATTTTCTGCGATTCATTTATTCCTCATTTCGTATCTATTAACTCTAACACACGCCATGCCATATTCAAGAAGCACTATGCATTAGGTTGAGAGGAATTGAAAAAACTAGAACAGAAAGTCTACACCCATACCAAAAAAGTTTTCCCGGCGTTTGTGAATTTCAAATGAATTTCCAGCAAACGTTCGATCGTAACTCGGATTGTTGGAAATTCCGTAATAAAAATTAGCAATAAAAGTGTCAGTTATAAGATATTTGGCCTGATACAGAAAATCTATATCCATATGCTCATCATCTGAAGCTTCAAGGCCATTCACTTTTCCAGAGAATTCGGAAATCGCAGTCAGTTTGACCGATAGTAACATCATGAATTCATCAACCGGCCGATACTGATAGGTGGCAAGAGTAAAAGCATCCACCGAAGAATCCAGGGTCACTTTTTGATCGCCGTCTTGGCGAAGAATCTTCTGATCTCCAGATGCGTTGTAAACAAGACCCGCAGTCAGTCTCCACTCATTGGCAACATCCCACTTTCTACCTATGATGGAATTTAATTCAAGAGAATTTCTTCC
>CAXNNO010000009.1:0-17957 GCA_964203555.1 Bacteriovoracales bacterium | reverse complement strand
TCAGGCAGTTCGATGTCGGTCTTCATGCATTGACTAATTTTATGAAAAAAGGAGAAAAGGGAAAACCCTTTTCAAAGCTCCTGAAGCAGCTTCGCCTGTCTTACGATGACTTTAATCTTTGCCCACAAACTCACTCGAAAATTTCTTTTCCTGACTCCGAACTCAAATTTTCCAATGACTTTGAGCTTCTTTTATCTGAGATACATGAAAAATTTCCAGGGGAAGTGGATCATTTTATCAGGCTAACCCAAAAGGTGAAAAGCTTCAACGAACTCGATCTTTCCATTGGATATTCTTCATCAAGACAAGTGCTCAAAGATTATATTCATGACGAATTATTGGCCGAAATGATTCTTTGTCCTCTCCTTATTTATGGTTCTGCGTGGGAAGATGACATGGATTTCGCTCAATTTGTCATCATGTTCAAGTCACTTTATTTTGAAGGCTTCTCCCGCCCTCAGGGGGGAGTCAGAACCATTATTTCACTTCTCATGAAAAAATTAAATGAGGCCGGTGGAGAAGTTCGATTCAAGACCGCTGTTTCGCAAGTTCTGACCAACGAAAAGGGCGAGGCCATAGGGGTTATTGCTAATGGGGAAGAGCTTTTCGCTCCCGTCGTTCTCTCGTCGATCGGTTACCCCGAAACGGCAAAAATCACCCCCGCCCTGCCCATGAAACCCCGGGTTGGTGCGATGACATTTCTTGAGAGCATTTTTGTCTTTGATAAAAAAGTGCCAGTCCATAAAGATGATTCAACGATTATTTTTTATAACAATTCCTCGAGATATTCTTATCGACCAGCGAAGGATTATTTTGATCCGCAGTCTGCTGTCATATGCTTTCCCGATAACTATGAATCACATCAGCGGGATGGTGAGGGCACTGTTCGTATTACGTATATGGCCAATTACCAGCAGTGGCGGGATCTTGGGCGTGAACAGTACGATGAATGGAAGGATAAAGTGGGAGAAAGTGCCTTCAATCTTTTGAAAAAAATTCATCCAGAATTTGATGGGACACTCCTTTTTAAAGATATTTTTTCTCCGACGACGATTGAGCGCTACACCTGGCATTTAAATGGCACGGTCTACGGCTCAATTGACAAAACCCGCGATGGTAAAACACCTGTGAAAAATCTTTTTATCATTGGAACCGATCAGGGGTTTTTAGGTATTATCGGTGCCATGTTGTCCGGTATTTCCATGGCCAACTTACATGGTCTCATGGGGGGCGAATGAAATTTGAACATTTACGGCTTCACTCTTTTGCCTACGAGGAACCAGAGCAGTTCATAAGTTCCGATGATATTGAGGAAAGGCTCTCTCATCTTTATGAAAGGGCGAAACTTCCCTTCGGTCGACTAGAGCTTCAGACCGGAATCAAAAGACGTGGCTTCTGGCCCTCGGGCACGCGGCCAAGTACGATTGCTTCTCGCGCGGCGGAAAAGATCCTCCAAAAATTTCCGAGGCACCAAATTGACCTCCTTCTTCATTCATCTGTTTGTCGTGATTTTCTTGAACCGGCGACGGCCGCCCAGGTTCATCATAATTTAAAGCTCTCTCCCCATTGCATGATTTCAGACTTATCAAATGCCTGCCTTGGAGTCCTTTCAAGTATACTGATGGCCGGTCATATGATTGAAAGCGGGGTCATAAAGACCGCCCTGATTGTCTCGGGAGAGAATGCCGGCCCCCTCATCGATCAGACACTTCAGCACCTTGCTAATGATCCCTTAATGGATCGAAAAAAAATAAGGCCTTTCATGGCCTCTTTAACTATTGGGTCTGCGGCAGTGGCGATTTTAATCACTCACGCAAGTCTTGCACCCGATAGTCCCAAAATTCTTGGTGGATCAACTCTCACGGATTCAGGCTCTGTTGAACTCTGTCAGGGAGATGGGTCTACCACCGGTCTTATGATGGAAACAGATTCTGAGGCGCTTTTGAAAGCGGGAGTTAAGCTCTCTCAGGAGAACTGGGAGAAGGCGAAAAAAGTTCTCAATTGGGAAAATAGCGATGTGAATAAAATTATTCCTCATCAGGTTGGATCGGCCCACCGTCTTGCCATGCTCACTCAGTTGGGTCTTCCTACGGATCGTGATTTTCAGACTGTGGAGCAATTCGGAAATACCGGGTCGGCCGCACTTCCCCTGACCTTGATGAAGGCCAGCGAAGCAGGCTTTTTTCATTCGGGTGATAAGGTAGCACTCCTCGGAATTGGAAGCGGATTAACAAGTACAATGTTGGGAATGGAGTGGATGTGACGGCGATACGAGAAAAAATGAAAGAACTTGGCCTTGAAAAAGCTTACCCCTTTCGATCAAACTTCCTTCAACTAGAGGATCATAACCTTCACTTCATTGATGAGGGGCAGGGGCGACCCATTCTCATGCTTCATGGAAATCCCACCTGGTCTTTCTATTATCGTAATCTTATCCAGACCTTTTCTGGAAAGTTCAGAACAGTTGTGCCCGATCACATGGGTTGTGGCATGTCTGATAAACCCCAGCAATATGACTATTCGCTTGAAACTCATATCCAGAATGCTTATCAGCTGATCACGTTTCTGGATTTAAAAAAAATTATTCTCATTGTTCATGACTGGGGTGGCGCCATTGGTTTTGGACTCGTGACCAGATACCCCGAGCTCTTTGAGAGAATTGTTATTCTCAATACCGCTGCCTATCCCTCGGAGCACATTCCTCAGAGAATAAATCTTCTGAGGCAAGGTAAATTTGGTGAGTGGTTAACGAGGAAACTGAATCTCTTTGCATGGCCCGCAACGTTTATGACAACAGTCAAAAAACTTCCGAGATCAATCAAAGATGGCTATCTTCTCCCGTATGACTCCTGGGACAATAGAATTGCGGTCGCGAGATTTGTTCAGGATATTCCGATGGAAAAAGAGCATAAAACGTATCAAACACTTTCCGAGATAGAATCGAAATTAAAAGCTCTCCCTCATCCCAAATTAATTCTCTGGGGTGGGAAGGACTTTTGCTTTAATCAGCATTTCTTTGAGAGATGGGTTGAAATCTACCCCGATGCGACTGCTCATTGGTACTCCAAAGCAGGTCATTACGTCCTTGAGGATGCGCTGGAAGATGTATCAACGAGAATTTGGGAATTCATCAAGTAAGGATCATCCGTCATGAACATTGCTGTCCGGATCCGGGAAGTTTCACAAAGAATCCCTGATAAGAAATCGGTGGTTCTTGGCAGTGATCAATCCTTCTATACTTTTCGAGAATTTGAGGAAAAATCAAATCAGTTTGCTAATCGCTTCTTGAAACTTGGGGTGAGACCCGGGATGCGGACACTTTTGTTCGTGAGGCCCTGTCTTGATTTTTCAGTCATCACATTTGCCCTGTTTAAAATGGGTGCCGTTCCGGTCCTGATTGATCCAGGAATGGGTATCCCCAACCTCTTGAATTCTGTCATGCAGGTTAAACCCGAGGCCCAGATTTCTGTCGGCATGGTTCACTGGCTGCGAAGATTTAAAAAGAATTTTTTTAAAGATGTGAAAGTGAAAATTTCTCTCAATAGAGTAGGGGGATCAACCCACTACTTGTATGACGGAATTGAAAAAGAATCCAAAGAATTTAAACTCCACGAAGTTAGTCCGAGTGATTATGCGGCGATCCTTTTCACATCAGGCGGCACAGGTAAACCCAAAGGGGTTCTCTACACTCATGGAATTCTTAATGCCCAAACGGATGCCTTAAAAGAGATGTTTTGTCTTAATGAGGGAAAAGTTGATCTTCCGGGTTTTCCGCTCTTTGCCCTTTTCACTTTGGCGATGGGTATGACTTCAGTCATTCCAGAAATGGATCCAACCAAACCCGCCCAATGTGATCCAAAAAAGATTGTAAAAAATATCAATGAGTACCAGGTTACTTTCGTCGCCGGTTCACCGGCGATTTGGGAAAGAGTCGCGAGGTATTGCATTGAAAAAGGCATAACTCTTCCGAGTGTCAACCAGGTGGTCATGTTTGGAGCACCGGTGAGGGCCGAGATTCATCAGATGTATCAAAAGATTCTCCCCAATGGAGATACCTACACTCCTTATGGAGCAACGGAATGTTTGCCGGTCTGTCTTATATCCGGTTCTGAGATTTTAAAGTCTCATCTTCCCAATATGATCAGTGGATTTGGAACCTGCATAGGTAAGGCCGTGCCAGGGGTGGAGATAAAAATTATTAAAACTTCGGATATTCCGGAGTCTGGTTTGAATCAAGAAAAGACTTCAGAGATAGGAGAAATCGTTGTTTCCGGTTTGCAAGTCACACCCGGATATTTTGACATGAATGAAGAAACCCGACATTCAAAAATTATCCAGGATGGGGTCCTTTGGCATCGCATGGGGGATCTTGGACGAGTGGATCATGATGGTCATCTTTGGTTTTTGGGAAGAAAGGCCCATCGGGTTGAAACGGGCCAGCAAACTTTTTACGCCATTCAAATGGAAGCGATCTTTAATCAACACCCACAAATTCGAAGAACTGCTTTAGTGAAGTTGGCCATTGATGGGGAGATTTTTCCGGGTCTCGTGATAGAGCGTCACGATAAGAGCACAAAGATGACTGATGCCTTCAGGCGCGAGCTATTAGTACTCCGGGATTCAACCGATTTTACTAAAGAGATCAGGAATCTTTATCTTCATCCGGGGTTTCCGGTAGACGTTAGACACAACATTAAAATCGATCGAAATAAACTCTCCGAATGGGCGCAGGAGTGCCTAACCAAGGCCCAAGCGATGTGACTTGATAAACGTGTTGCAACTCAGTCAAAGTAACACGGGGTCAGGATGAACAACGCAATTAAAATACGAGGCCTGTACATATTATTCCTGGTTGTGAGTCTTTTTTTTGTTATTTATCCATTCATTATTCCCATCATATTTGCTGCAACCATCTCTCTGACTTTGATGCCGCTTCTTGAGTACCTGATGCGAAAAGGCATGAAGGAAAATCATGCCTGCGCTTTATTAACGAGCTTGTTTGCCATTCTCATCAGCATCCCTTTGTTCTTCTTTGTGATTAAAGGAACAATGGGAGTGACAAAAAAACTTGAAAGATTCTTTTTAATCGAAAAGCGTGGCGATCAGGGTGTTCAGGACATTTTCAGGGGAATGAGGCAGGATTTATTTCAGGCGATTGAGAAATATTCACTGAAATATCACCTCGATTTTCTAGATCAGAAAAAAATGGAAGAGTATCTCAGCGTTGTTTATGCCTTCGTTCTCAATTTCTTTCGCAATTTTTTAACAGGCCTTCCTGTCATCTTTATTCTTTTTTTGATTATGATTCTTTGCACTTACTCGTTTCTTAAACACTCAGAGAGTATCAGGCGTTTTTTTCAGGCAATCACCGGGTTTTCCGATGAGTTGATGAATCAACTCATTCATATCTTTATTATGGATTCAAGGCAGGTGTATCTCTCAAACATCGTGACGGGAGGAATTCAGTCATTGATTGTTGCAGCAGGTGTTTCTATTTTGGGGCCAGGAGACTTTTTTCTGGTTTTTTTTATTACCCTGATTCTCTCCTTCATTCCGGTGGTTGGTGCGGCCCCTGTGGCGTTCTTATTTGCCCTCATCGTCTTTTTTCAGGGTGACCATAAAGCTGCGGTTGCCTTAGTTATTTTGGGAATTGTGACAGGGGTTATTGATAATATCCTGAGACCTTGGCTTGCGACTTTTGGAGAGAGTAAAATCCCTCCCATCGTTGCCTTCATCTGTGTTATTGGCGGGGCCCTATGGCTAGGATTTTCAGGTCTTTTTATCGGGCTTCTTCTGGGTTCAATTGCCTACGATACTTTGCCCATTTTCTGGAAAGAGCTTGAACGAAAGAAATGATTGAATTTCTCTCAGACTCTCGTCTCTTATCTCATCATTTTCCATCAAAATTTCATGCCGGGCGGTGGGAAACTTGATGAGTTTACAGAAACTTTCTTTGCAGAAAATATTTTGTCTTCGTGGTTTCACAACCTCATCCTCGCCCGCCTGAAGAAGAAGAACGGGAGTTTTTAAGATTATTTTGCCCATGCTTTTCGTGGCCTTGAGGGATTCATAAATCCATCTTGCCGTGGGGCCTGAGACAACTATGTCAGGTGACGAATCGAAGAGATATTTACCCGCTTCAAACCGGGATCTGCTGTGAGTGAGTATATTTTGTTCAAACACCTGATCCTCAGAAATATAGGGGCCCTGGCCCGGAGCATAGGAGTTTCCTTTCCCAATAGACATGAGAAATTTCGCATAAATCAGGGCAACGATTTCTGAGTAAGGTTTTGTATTAATCTCCATCATGGGAGCAACCAACACCGCCTTCTTAAGAGCACCGGGATTTTTTGCCATGTATTTTACGGCAATGGCCCCACCCATAGAATGAGCGACAAGAGAGGTCGGATGCTTGGATGAGGGGAGAACGACCTCATTCATGAATTGCTCAAAGTCTCTCACATAATGCTTGAAATTGAGAACGTGCCCTTTTTGAGTGTCTTTTAAAAGTCTGTCTGATTCGCCCTGACCTTGATGATCCAAAATAAAGATATCGAGGCCACTCTGGCGAAGGTCGTAAATGAGTTCTGCGTATTTTATCGCCGGCTCAGTTCTTCCGGGAAGAATCACCAGTCTTTGGGTATTTTTGGGATGGGTATAGGTGACGTATCTTAACGTCATTCCCTGAGCATTCTTTAAGTCGTCGTGATTGAGGTTTTTATAAAATGGAAGAACATTTTGTTTCCAATTTGCCTCGAAATTCAACTCAGGAATGGCGTGAGAATGTGATGTGAAGAAAAGGAAGAAGAGGATGATGGTTTTCATGGGGTCACCCTACTTTTAAGAGATAATGATCGTCAATGTAGACGAAAGGAGTCATAGGAATTATTATAGGGTCATGCGCATCCTCGTAACTGGTGGTGGTGGTTTTCTAGGGGGCCACATCATTAAAGAACTTCTGAAGAATCCTTCCTACATCGTGACAAATTTTTCGCGGCATAATTATGCTGATCTTGAGGATCTGGGTGTACCTACGATTAAGGGAGACCTGAGAAATAAAGATGACGTTGAAAAGGCCCTCGATTACGGGTTTGATGCCATCTTTCATGTCGCTGCACTTCCCGGAGTCTGGGGAAAGTATGAAGATTATTACGAGATTAATTATCTCGGAACCAAGCATCTTCTTGAGGCCGCCAAGACTCGAAACGTTCAGAAATTTGTCTATACCTCCACTCCCTCGGTTGTCTTCAATAAAGAGGATCTCTTGGGTGTCGGAGAAGAGCAGCCTTATGCTACAAACTTTCTTAATGCCTACGCCGAAACAAAAACCATGGCCGAAAAGCTCGTTCTTGAAATGAATAACGGCACAAGTTTTTTAACCTGTGCCCTGAGGCCCCATTTAATCTGGGGGCCAGGGGATCCACATCTCTTTCCCAGAGTTATTCAAAAAGGCAAGCAAGGTAAACTCCGTATCGTTGGTGATGGCGAAAATCTCGTTGATATCATTTACGTTGAGAACGCCGCCATTGCCCACGTTCAGGCATTTGAACATTTAAAAACGGGTTCAAGAGTTTGCGGCCAGGCCTATTTTATCGGTCAGGAGCGACCAGTGAAGCTCTGGGATTTTATCAACCAGGTTCTGGGTATTATTAAGGTCGATCCAGTGGTGAAGTCGATGGATGTTGATTTTGCCTTTCGGCTTGGATGGTTTTTTGAAAAAGTGTACAAATTTCTTGGCATCAATAAACCTGAGCCACCTTTAACCAGATTTGTCGCCCTCAATTTAGGTAAGTCTCATTACTTTTCCCACGAGAAGGCGAAGCGTGATTTTGGTTACATTCCTCGAATTACAATTGAGGAAGGAATCAAGCGAACTTTTAGGACTGTGCCTTCGCAAAAGTCTTGACGATATTCTGATCAAAATAGTTCGAACTCATCCCTGCATCAACTAAAAGTGTAGAGGCATTGATGCCTGAACTTTTTGGAGAAAGTAAAAAGCAAACAGTGTTCGCAACTTCCTGAGTGTCGAGGGCCTTCTTTCTTAAAGTCAGTTCTTCAGAAAAAAGGTAATTATCAATATAATCAGGAATTCCAGCAGAGGCCGAAGTCTTAAGTGGGCCGGCACCGACAGCGTTGACTCTTATTTTTGAAAATTCAGAAAATGATTTGGCCAGAAAAGGAACGGTTGCGTCCAGCATCGCCTTAATCGGCCCGAGGTAGCCATAAGAGGTGGCCCTGGTGTTTGAAATAGAGATTGTCACAATGCTGGCGTTATCTGTGAAAAGCTCCCTTAATTGATGACTCATTTCGACCAAAGAAAAACAACTAATCTGGGCCGCCTGAAGATAGTCCTCGCGTTTAGTTTCATGAAAAGGTTTGGGTCCTTCCGAGAAGTTTGCGAACGCCAGGGAATGAAGAAAGCCGTCAATTTGGGTGTTTATTTTTTCCTGGAGATTGTTGTCTTTTTCCACATCGAAGACAAAGACCTCTGAGTCCGGGAATAGTTTTCTGATATTTTCAAGGTGGACTTCTGATTGCGCAGAAAAGATGCACTTAGCGCCATTCTGGATAAGGGTTTTTGCCGAGACACAGGCGACGGATTTCTTGTTGGCAACTCCGGCAATGTAGAATGTTTTACCGCTCACATCAAGAAAGTCCATCAGACCTCTCCATTCTCAATCAGAGTAGCTGCGAATTCAATGGTCATAATGGTTTTACCCTCACAGCTTATTTTCCCTTTCATGAAGGCCGCATTGGCGAGCATTTCAATAAAAGTCACTGTAATCATCAGATGATCGCCAGGTTTTGCCATGTTCTTGAATTTTGTATTTTGAATTCTTGTCACGAGTGCGGTTTTCGAATTTCCTGCGGCCTCACCTCTCAGTGCCATGAGAAGAGCACCGGTCTGAAAAACGGCTTCGCACATCAGGACCCCCGGAAACACCGGACGACCCGGGAAATGACCGCGAAAAAAATCCTCTTCACCAGTCAGCTTCTTGGAAGTGGTAATCGAGTTCTCTGAGCGCTCCTCGATGTTTTCAATAAAGAGGAACGGATCCCGTTGTGGGATGTTGGCCAGAATTGTTTCAAGCATTGAGTCCTCCGGCGATATCAAGAGTTGCTCCAGTTATGTAGGAGGCCTCTTTTGAAGAGAAGAATAGAACCGCATGGGCAACTTCGGCGACTTTACCAAACCGCTTCATGGGTACCTGAGATTTATATTCCTTAACCTGATCTTCGGGAAGATCAGCAATGAGTTCTGTTTCAATAAAACCCGGGCATACGTTGTTGATTGTTATATTTCTTTTGGCGACTTCTTTTGAGACGGATAGTGATAAGGCAATCTGGCCCGCCTTCGAGGCCGCATAATTGGCCTGTCCCGGTAGTCCGAGTTTTCCACCCACTGAGGACATGTTAACAATTCTTCCGTAACGATTTTTCATCATGGAAAGTACTGCAAAACGGGTCATGTTATAGGTACCCTTGAGATTAGTATCGATAACTGAATCCCATTCATTCTCCGTCATGCTCGCCACAATATTATCCCGTCGGATGCCTGCATTGTTGATCAGGATTTCCAGAGAAGGAAATTCAGTATCGTATTCTTTAAAAAAAAGTTCAACTTCCGCTGCATGGGCGACATTGAATTTTTTTACCACGAGCTTATCGCCATAGATTGAATGCTTTTCTTTAAAATTTCTTGCGGCATCATCGTTACCTGAGTAGGTCGCGATGACTGTTGCACCGGCCTTCAGAAACGACTCCGCAAGTCCTGCTCCTATTCCTCTGGTTCCACCAGTGATGATGACGTGTTGATTGGTAAATTGGTACATATTAAACTCCTGTTCCTAAATAACTTTCAATCGCATTGGCCTGAATCACTCCATAGTTTGCGGCCCCAAGCCAGCCGGACATGATGATTCCCACTGATCCCGCATGAAAGAGTCCCGGAAGCATCTTATGTAAATTCATAGAAATATCTAATCCCTCAAATTTTGTTCCGAAGGATGTCCCTTTGGGGTGAAGGGTGTAGCGTTCAACTGTCAGAGGGGTTGCGGCCTCAATGATTTCTAATTTATCCCGTATATCTGGGATGAAGGCCTCAAGGCCCTTAATCGTTTCTTCGATCATAAAAATCTTCTCGGCCTCGTAATCTTCCGGGGAGAGCTTTTTCCAGTCGGCATAATGACAGTTTGTCGAAGATACGATCGCCACTCGTGCATCCTCGACTTGTGGACGAGTTTCTTTGGGATAATAGACTGAAAAGGTTCGTGATGAGACTTTGATATCTAAAAGTCTTTCAGGATCATAGGTCGGGTAAGCTGAGGTGAATACCAATTCTCCGATATAAGGAATGGTGGCCCCGGCCTTGAGTCCCATGTAAACCTGACAGCTTGAAGAATTAAGTCTAACCTCTTTGGTTTTTGTAATGTAATCCCCGGGAAAATGTTCTTCTCCCACAAGATCCAAGATGGTAGAGCGTATGTTGCCATTTGAGAGAACGGCCTTGGCCTTGATGAATTTATTGTTTAATAAAACGCCGTTGGTCTTACCATCTTCAACCTTGATTTTTTCAACTCTCGCCTGAAGCTTTATGTCGACATTGTTTTTCAGGAGCTCTTCTTTCATCTTCTGGATGAGAGAATCGGTTCCACCTCTGAAGGTATAGACGCCCTTACTCATAAAATTTGAAAAGACAATTCCGTAGGTGATCGCCGGGTCATCGAGAGTCGAACCGTTGGCATAGGTAATCGGCTCCATGAGAAATCTGACGACATCGTTTCGTCCCGGAAAGAATTTTTCAAAAAGCTCACGATTGGTCATGAGTGAATTATCATAAAAATTCATCATGCTCAGATGATCAAAAAATGCATCAACCGTTTCTCTGACTACACCAAATTGAGTCACCATCACTTCAGTGTAGTGACTTTTAGTGAAATCAGTCTGGACATTGAATTGTGGATTCACAAACCGAACATCACTCAGCTGAACGATGGAGTCTGCAATATCTTTACTCCAATATTTTCTGCAAGTTTTAATCATTCCAAACGGAAAGCCATGGAGTGAAATATCGAAAACATGATTTCTATTGTCCCGGAAAAACCAGGTCGCAAAGCCACCCAGCTTATTATGAGATTCAAGGAGGAGCACAGAATGTCCGTTCCTTCCAAGGATGTTGGCGGCGGTCATTCCCCCCAAACCAGAACCTACAATAACGACATCATAATCTTTTGTGATTTCATCTCGAACTTTATAGAGCATGACTCTTAGCCTCGCATGGCGTTAAGGTGACATTTATCATGACAGGAGAATAGACGAATCTGTCGAAAAAGTCATGAATTCAGTTACAATATATAGAGATGTATAACGATTAAGTGGGTAGTAAATGCACTTCCTTGGCCATTTAAAAAAGAATTTTAGTTTTGATTACCGCTCTCTTGCCCTTTATCGGTTTTTGATTGGGATGATTGTTGTAAGCGATGTCATTTACCGTTGGGAAGACATTCAACATTTTTATACTGATGTTGGTCTTATTCCCAGAGGAACTTTTTTGACTGAAATGGCGATGCCCTGGTCATTTTCTCTGCATCTCGCGAACGGAAGTTACGGGTTCGCAGTTTTTATGTTTTCGCTCCATTTACTCATAGGTCTCATGTTGATGATGGGTTATAAAACCCGTTGGGCGATATTGGGCGCATTTTTAATGACCGTATCCGTTCATAATCGTAACTGGCTCGTTAATAACGGAGGGGACGATGTTCTGCGGGCGATCCTTTTTCTGTCACTATTTCTGCCTCTGAATAAATGCTTCTCCATTGACTCGGCCCTGCAGAAAGAGGAGTCCGAAAAAAAGGAACACTTCTCAACCTGGGGACTTGCCTTTTTTATTCAGGTTTTTATGATTTATTTCATAAGCTACGTTTTAAAAGATTCTGATATATGGAGAAGAGAGTTCACCGCTTTTTTTTACTCCTCAAGACTTGAGATCTTTGCCACTCCGTTTGGCGAGTGGCTTAAGGCCTTTCCAACCTTTGGACAATTCATCACTTTTCTTAGCATCTATCTTGAATGGCTGGGCCCCCTTCTCCTGATGTTTTCCTTTGTTTTAGGAAAACGATGGTGGTGGGCGAGACTCTTGTTGGTGGTCTTATTTGTCGCCTTCCATTTTGGGATTTTTCTCACCATGAATATTGGACTATTTACCTTTATTTGTGAGGCGATGTGGGTCCTCTTTATTCCCGGACAATTCTGGGACCTGATGGCCGATAAATTCAAACAAAGGCATTTTGATAAGGTTTCAATCTATTACGATGGTGAATGCGGTTTTTGTCAGAAAGGGGTGAGAATATTACGCGAATTTCTCCTGTTTAGGTCAGTTCAAATCTCTCCGGCCCAAGATAATGCCTCCATTTATCGAGATATGCAGAAAAACAATTCATGGGTGGTGTGTAATGAAAAAAAAGAAAGATTTTTTCATTACGAGGCCTTCCTTCAGTTACTGAAGCACTCTCCTGTCGGAAAATCTTTTTTCTTTGTCTTTGCCTCAGCACCTTCAAGGTGGATTGGAAGAAAGATTTATCGATGGATTTCTCATCATCGCCCCCTTATGGGGAAAATCTCCCAATTCTTGTCCTATAAAGAAGCTGGAAAAGAAATTAAAACCCTGAAAATAATAATCGAGACTGCCGGAGCGTTTATTCTGGTCACCATTTTCATGTGGAACCTCACGACAATAAAAAAATATAATATCCAGTCACCATTTTTTCAATCCGTAACACGCTGGCTCCACCTCTACCAGGAGTGGAACATGTTTGCCCCGTACCCCAAGATGGATAATATATGGGTGGAAATTCCGGCGACCTTAAGTGATGGCTCACAAATTGAGCTCCTTTCAGGAGATAGGGATATCTTCAGTATAAAAGATCAGGCCTTCTATCGGCAGATTCGGAATGAGCATTGGAGAAAGTTTTACTTAAATATGTCGGACCGAAATGACTACGCCAGATACTACGGGGGATTTCTTTGCCGACAGTGGAATGATTCAAATATCAGATTGATCAAAGACGCAAATCTAAGATCCTTTGAAATCATTGTCTTCTCACAACCCACTCTTCCCAATGGACAAAAGGGCGGAATCTCGCGCAAACTTTCCTGGAAGCATTGGTGCTACAATGAGGATTATCGACGTGAAAATAATAAAGTGGACAAATAATTCGCTCTCTTCTTATTTTTCTGTCATGACTGTTACTTCAAAATCGTCTTTAACCAGATGAGGCCCGTTAATATATTTAAGACACAGATCTTTAAGTCTTTTGCTCGCCTTGTCGCTTTCGTTTTTGACTAAGATTTCACCAAAGATCTCTTTTGCTGAAGAAAAATCCTTTTTTTGGAAAAGTTGATAGGCCTTGAGATATGAATCGAGTTCGTCTGGATTTTTTGTCATCGAGTGATGAGCATGGAGAACTTCATGAATCGCCACTGCCGTCGTTTTTCCCTTCACGACAACTTTATCGATCGGTCTTGTCTTGATGTTGGTTAAATCAAGTCTTTCAAGAGTCATTTGGGAGATGAGAATTTGCGTTCCATAGTATTTACAAAGGGACTCAAGTCTTGCTCCAAGATTCATGTTATCCCCAAGAGCGGTATAAGAAAAAATTCTTGATGAACCCATGTTTCCCACGGAGCATTCCCCCGAGTTTAGTCCCACGCCCACATTAAAAATGGGACGACCCAGTTTTTTAAATTCTTCATTTATGGCAGGGAGGGCATCGATCATCTTGATCGCAGCTTCGACAGCATGCTGGGAGTGATTGCCTATTTCAAGTGGTGCACCCCAGATGGCAACGATGGCATCACCAATATATTTATCCAGGGTACCTTTGGTGTCAAAAACAATATCTGTCATGGCCCCCATGTACATATTGAGAGAATGGGCGAGTTCAGTTGCGCTGAGACCCTCAGAGATTTTTGTAAAGTCCCGGACATCCGAGAAAAGGCAGGTGATATCCATTTTTGTCCCACCCACGTGGAGCTTATCCGGATTTTTTAACATCTCATCGACCACAGTAGGAGCAACGTAACGGGCAAATGTTCCTCTGATTTGTTTTTTTTCTTTGTTTGCTTCATAAAATTGAAGGAAGGTATTCCATGAGTAGCAAGCAACGAGACAGAAAAAGCTATAGAAGAGTTTGAGCTCATAGCCATCGGGCAGGAAGTAATAGTAATCAATAAAGTAGAAACCAACCAAAATGATTCCTACACTGATGGCATCAAGAAAAGCATTTCCTAAATTCTGAATAAGAAGAAATAAAATCATGCCCAGGACAAGGAGGATGAGTGTGTATTTCACAGATTCATCTGTATTTTTATAAAAATATTTATGAAATAGCATATGGGCCATGTTCATGTGAGAAAAAACTCCCGGCATCTTGGAGTCGAGGGGAGATGGCCTTAAGTCATGGGCCCCAAGAGCTGTGGAACCGACAAAAATCAACTTACCCTGAAGAAGTTTCTTCATCTTCGGATCATTGTCAGGAGCGCTCAGAACATCATATAAAGATACTGTATCAAACTGATTGATTTCTCCAATGTAGCGTATTTTTGTTTCACCATTTCTCGAGATTTCGATTTTCTTTCCGTCAATTTCAAGCTCCCCGGTTGAATCTTCATAGATCGTCACGGTGTTTTTCTTTTCAGTAAAGGCCTCATAGGCATTAAGCCCGAGGGAGCCAAAATAGAGGGTATCAATGTTTGAAACGACATGATAATGCCTGAAAATGCCGTCAGGATCTGGTTCAGAGTGAATATTTCCCAGTCCAACTTCGCTGGTTAATAATTCATGAATGGGGAAAGTGAATCGATCAATTCTCATCTGAGTGAGGTTCCCCTTGGCCTTGGTGTTAATCATGTCGTTAAGCATCTCGGGAGGGGCTTCTTCTAAAGATTTTGGCGAACTGAGTTCCTCATTTTCAACAAGGGTGTAGGAGATGAAAACTCTTTTACCATCTTTTTGAAATCTTTTTATTGAATCGGAAAAAACCGTATCAGGAGAGACACCCCCGTACTGAGGTGATTTTTCGGGGAAAAACACGTCCATGGCGATCACTTTTGCGCCAAAGTGCCCCAGCTTATCAATCATTGTTGCATGTTTGGTTCTTGGTATAGGCCAGACGCCTAGCTTCTGAAGTGAGTAATCATCAATTTTTACCAGGACAATTTCTTTACTTTTAAAATGAGGATCCAGTAAGGATTTCATCCGATAGTCATAGAAGCGATTTTCAAACGAAATGGTATAGGCGAGAAATTTATTAAAAATATCAGAAGAATCATTATTGACCTCCCGGATGAAAATGGACCCGATAATACAGGCCGACGCGAATAGAAAGATGAGAATCATTC
Source organism: Bacteriovoracales bacterium (assembly GCA_964203555.1). Taxonomy (GTDB): domain Bacteria; phylum Bdellovibrionota; class Bacteriovoracia; order Bacteriovoracales; family Bacteriovoracaceae; genus Peredibacter. Next base: position 2,558 of record CAXNNO010000009.1, on the reverse strand, counting down.
CTAGAGATCGAATAGAATTTGTGATAAATTTAATGAGCACGGTGGGCCTTTTTCGAGTTTTTCCAATCTCTTTTATTTTAAACAAGGTCCTTCTTCCACGCAACATGGGGAAAAGAAGCATGAATACGATTAAAGAACATTTCTATCATTACGTTAAAACTCTCCAGGATAAAATCACTCAGGAAATGCAAATCCTGGATCCTGACCTTGTTTTACACGAAGACATCTGGCAGAGGACCGATCACGCCGGTCATCCGGGTGGTGGTGGAACAACCCGCGCCTTTAAAGGAGAGCTTTTCGAAAATGCCGGAGTCAATACCTCTTGTGTTCACGGAAAAATTGACCCTCAGTTTGCCAAGCATCTTCAAGGCACGGGAGACGAAATGTGGGCAGCGGGTATTTCCCTGATTATTCACCCCCGAAATCCTCGAATCCCTACAGTTCATGCCAATTTCCGCATGATCCATCAGGGCGATAAGTTTTGGTTTGGCGGGGGAGCAGATCTCACACCCTATTACCCACATGAAAGTGATTTTTCCCATTTCCACGGAGTTTGGAAAAAAGCCGCGGGTTCAAAATATGATGAGATGAAAAAAACATGTGATGATTATTTTAACAATTCTCATCGAGGCATCGAGATGAGGGGAATTGGTGGAATCTTTTTTGATCACTTCAATTCTGGTAACGCTGAAACGGATGCGAGTGAAGTTTATCATCTCGCTGATCATTTCATTGAATCATACTTTCCCATTGTCAAAAATCGCCTGTCTGAAAGCTGGACTCAAGACGATGAGGATTTCATGCTTCATCGCCGTGGTCGATATGTTGAATTTAATCTTCTCCACGATAGGGGAACGCTTTTTGGTTTAAAGACAAATGGCAGAGTTGATTCCATTTTGATCTCTCTTCCGGCCAGATGTAAATTTAGCTACCAATACAGGCCTGTGGCTGGATCTCTTCATGAAAAAATGTGGAGTTATTATTCGCCCAAAGCGTGGTAAGACAATTATTTCTGGAGCATCTGGTAGATAATAAAACTCAAGGCAAGTGCGAACCCAACGATCATTGTAATCGCTTCACTGTGATTTTTTATTTTTTTGAAATAACGACTGATTTTATTATCTGAGAGTTCAATCTGAAAGCTTACAGTTTCAGAGTCTCTGGGAACTTTGTTTAAGACAAAACCTGGCCTTACCGGGAGATCGACCTCGTTGATTTTTAGTGTGTAGAGGTTTGATAAAACGATGCTGCAGTCGTTTGTAATTTGAGTTCTGACTGAGGGGAGAATCCTTTCTCTATTAACCCAAATGCCATTTTTACTTTTGAGGTCAGTAATATAGACAATTCCGTTGTCTGATTCGACCAGACAATGCTCCCTTGAGATATCTTCCAGAGGGACACTGAATTCACAATTAAGCGAGCGGCCAATTGTGATGGGGCCATCCTCGATCGGGACGAATGTAAAAACTCTTGAAGGCGTGATAATTGATAATTGAATAGAGGTGACCATACTTCAAGCCTCGGATAGTCCTTATGAACTCTCATTATCATTCAGTTTAGAAAATATAAGAAGTCATTCTTTATCGTTTTGTTATTTCCCGATAGAAATGCTTTTATTTTTTAAACTTCTGGCGCCAGGTAGACCTCTACTTCTGGATGAAATTCATCTCTTAAAATAGAGCGAATCGCCTCAAGTGTGCCGGTGGTTGAGCTTGGGCACGTGCCGCAGGCCCCTTGGTATTTCACGATCAGAATATTATCCTTAAAATCTTTAACCGCAAGGTCTCCACCGTCGCCTTGAAGGCCTGGACGAATTCTTTTATCGAGGATTTCTTCAATTTGTTTTAATTCAGGAGAAAGATTTGATCTCCTGTCGGCCTCGGGATCAGGTGTTTTAAAGTTTGGATCATGATCTTCAATAAAACTTTCAATACACGTCTGAATCGCCGGCTCCAGATTGTCCCAGTCTTCAAAACTAAACTTACTTACAGTGATGACATTCTGGAAGAAATGAATCTGGTCCACGCCCCTTAAGTCAAATAAAGCAGCGGCAAGAGAAACATCCTTGCAGTCCTGAGGGGTCTTGAAAGAGACTTTACCCTCGGTTTTAACATCCTTATCCAGGATGAATTTCAGTGCATTGGGATTCGGTGTTGGTTGAATTGTAATTTCCATAAATACCTATTTGAAAAATGTGATGACTTTTAATAATGCGTTATAAAGTTGATCTATATCTTCCTGGTTGTTGAAAATAGACATCGATGCCCTGCAAGTCGCCGGCACACGAAGGAACTTCATGAGGGGTTGAGCGCAGTGATGGCCGGTTCTGATGGCGACACCTTCCTTATCTGTCAGGGAGGCAATGTCGTGAGGGTGAATGCCCTCTATGCCAAAAGATATGACCGCAACCTTGTCTCTGGCCTCCCCATAGATCTTGAGGCCGGGAACCGTTTTTAATTTTTGAGTCGCGTATTGGAGAAGTTCATTTTCAACTTCGTAAATTTTCTCAAAACCAATCTGATTGATGTAATCGACGGCCTTCCCAAGGCCAATGACTG
>CAXNNO010000008.1:0-18452 GCA_964203555.1 Bacteriovoracales bacterium | reverse complement strand
CCTTCCCCTCTACCTTCAAAAAACCACTTATTGTGCAGTGGAGTTATCTTATCTGGGCACGATAAAAGTTTTGCTTGATTACGAAAAACTTCGCATGAGAATGAAATATCCTTCGTTCTTGAAGTCATGTAGATTTTATGATTTTGAATGAAAATATTCTTAATTCCCTGGATTTGGAAAACTTTCTCAAGCTCATCTCTTTTTCTTTCTGTCTTCCATGCTTTGGTTCCACCCAAAGAGAAATAAAGCCATCTCTTTCCTTCCGGAAAGTGTAACTCAAAAGAAAGTGAGTCCTCCACCGCTGTCAATATTTTATTGGAAAGTTTTTTTGGCAAGTCCTGTCTTGGACCAAAGACCTGACAGTATGTATTATCACAAATAGCTTCTCCCCTTTCTTGATAATACTTTAAATTGTGGCGTGCAATCGCTGAGAGTGCCTTTAAGACTTCCATTTGTCCTCGGGGATATTCAGCTGCCAATACTCCCCAGAGATAGTATCTTTCTGAAGTATGTAAGAGGTAAGGAGAAAAATTTCGCGCCCTTACTTGATTTTCTTGAAGAAAAGAAGTCCGTTCAAAACCTTGCTTTTTACTTTGTGGAGACCCCCTATACTCAAGCACTCCGTAGTAAGGACGAATTTCCTTTTTTTTATTTTTTAAAGGAAAAGAAAAATGCATGGGTCCACCTAGACAAAAATAGTAAGAACCTTCTTTAAAATCCTTACCTTCAACTATAGCATTCTTGGAAAATGTCCATCCTCCACCTTGCTTAATCATTAAGGGCCCCTCTGACCCACATGTAAGTGTAATTTGATTAAGGGGAAGAAGATTAAACAACTTAACGGCTGCAGGTTGGCCTTCAAGAGAAAGGGTCTCCAATCTTTTTTTCAATTCAACTAAAAGATAACGCGTACTGGCCCCTTTGGCATGAATGGCAGCTAGAAATGAGGGACCGACAGCAATAATCCAAGCATTTTCCGGTCTTGATTTGATATCCCTTTGGGTTCCTGTTTTTAAAGCAATTCCTCTTTGATAAAACCAAGATGAAACAGATGAATGTGCTAATGTTCCCTCCCGCGCAGTCTCTTTTAGAGCATCGATAATAAGCGGCGAGCTGGCATTAATCCAAACATAGAGTTTGAGCATCTGGCGTAAGTTCATCGCATTTCCAGGAATTAAACCAATGGCACTGGCCATGGATTTAATATCTGACTTTGCTCCAATCTTTCCTATCAATTCATTCATTTTTTTCCACTGGACTTTTTGACCATCCAGGAAGAAACCATTGCATGACTTAATCATGGCTTCTTTCCAGTTCCATGTTCGAATATTAGCTTCAGAATTTATGACTTCCGGACAATCCCAGGAATGATCAACGCGAGATTTCTTACTCGTAATAAATTCTGGGAACATGGCGACGATCAGAGGTTTCAAGGTTGAAGCAATAGGAAAAGCTTCATCCGTTTTGCCCTCGGACTTTAAGACCTTCTGGGATAGAGCATCGATCAATAAAAAATCCACTGAACTAGTCTTAGCTGCGTGATCAGCATTAAAATGAAAAATTTCTGATAACTTACCGTCCCAAGTTCGTCCCTTGAAATCTTTAGAGGAACAATCTTGGAGGAGATCCTTAAAATATGTCTCCATCACTGATTTGTCAGCGACGGATAGTAATCTAGCAAGGGCAAATTCCATTTTGCTAGAATCTTTTTTATCATCCCAACCATTCTTCAAAAACCATACATGAGCATCTTTAGCGAAAATAAAAGGAGTGTTCTCGAGTAAGCGTAGATAATCTTCTGATACCCACTGAGCAAAGGCTTCATGCACGAGTTGGTGACGCATTGGAAGTTGATTACCACAATTTTTCAGTAAATAAGCATGTGCCAGCTCATGCTTGAGGACCTGATAAAAAGTCTTAGAAGGAATTTGCCTCGAAAGAATGATTCCCTGCTCGCCGGTCCTCGCCCAATGCCCCTTCATTTCGGAGGGGGCAGCGAGCTGTATAACTAAAAGAGTCTCATCACTTTTTTGAGAAAATTTTTTATCATACCCGTTCCAGGAGGACCGGGCGAAATCCGCAACTTTTTGCTCCCAAACACTATCTCTGATCCCATTCTCCTGGAATTTTAATTCCAGTGACCTCCCCACACTAGGGAAGAGGATCAACCATAAGGCGAGAAGAGGCCGTATGAGAGAAATTTTCTTCATCATAGAAATCCATAATTTTAGTCACGCCGGTATGAAATGTCCCGGCATTCGCTACTCTTGCCACAAGTCCAATCTCACCTGGGGAAATATTATTATCGCCATTATCGATGTACCAATAGACCCTATCTGCATTCAAAGATCGGGTGGCATAACGGGTTTTCCTTAATGGCAAATTGAATGGATCCGCTTCATAAGACCTGTCTTCTTCGATCACCTGAAATGAGGCAGGGATATCGCTGGATAAAAGAGTGTATTGAGTCGACCACCAAGGTAACTGGCCTTTATTAAGAGAAAAACTCAAACGCAGATAAATTAAATCCCCTACTTTCACATGGTCTTTCGTCAAATCCAAAAGGGTCTTACTCCCTGTCTCTTCATTTAAGAGGAAGTATTCTTTTTGTAAGGCCCATCGATTGACGTCAGGAACTACTTTCTCAAGAGGTGTATCTTTCAGAACGTTAAGTTTCATACGAGTAGTGCCATCAGTTCCCTGTACGTCGATAGTATTTTCCCCTGGAGCAAAGAGAGAAGGATCAAAGGTCACTTCCCAACCTAAGGGCATGGAGAGAACCTTGAAATCTTTTTCATTAATCTCTTTCTGAGAAAGCTTGAAAGAAAAAGGCATTCCTTCCATCTGATCCTTGGCTTCCTGTTCAAAAATCCAAATGGAGTTTAAAAGAGTATAGGCCGTTTCATATGTTGAACCAAAGTGACTACCATTGAATTTATCTAAGAGATAGGAACTTATCTGAGAAGCGAAGTCTTTGCCATTTTCACCCCAAGCGGACAGAGCGTTAGCGGCTAAAGCAACTGCCGATGATTCACGCCCGAGGTGTCGATAATAAGGACTACCTTGGTGAAAACTTGCAGGAAACCAAACATCTTTATTAAATGCTTCCTTATTAAGAGTTACTGCATCAACACTCAGTCTAACCCGGTTAACTAAGTCATTTTTTAGTTTATCTATCCCACCCTGATCGATGTAATTATAATTTTTCATTGCCAATAGAAGATAAGACATTTCGTAGATAGAGCCTTTTTCCAGCGTCTGTTCTCCCATTAATTTTAAACTTGGCAGAGCTGATTGTGGTGTCTCAACTGTCTTATCCCCCCACGAGTAGAGCTTAGATGAAATATAGCTCATCATGATAGATTCAGGAATTGCGCTATAAGGGATACCAGATCGGACATATTGAAATATTTTTCTGAGATTAATACTTTGAATTAAGTCCTTATCTCTCAACATACTAAGGCTCATTAGCACGTGCAAGGTCATAATTCTGTCACCCGACTCGGATTCATTGAACCAGGAAAAATCTCCCTGCGGATTCATAGAAGCAAGAATTTTACTGACACCACTTTCACCGAAGCTCATTGATTTAGCTAGAGCTTGATCAAATTCTTTAGGCAGTATAATCCCTGGAGGAGGAGGAATAATCTCATATTTGATCAAGTACTGAGCAGAACGAAAACTTTTTAGGATCTTGTCCATTATCGTGCTGGCGGTAAAATTCTTTCTCGTTTCGGCAACGATCTTTGACCTCATATTGGCCTCTTTCAAAGTCCGGTAAATTTGAGCAATGGCAAGATTCGGCATCGTAGAATTCACGAGCTGCTCAATACAACCAAAAGGATATTGCACCAACCATTTCAAGGATGGCCCTAATGTTCCTGAAAGTCCTGAGGCAAGAGACATCCTGACCGATGCGACCTTTTCTGAACTCTCCAAAGGAAAACTTACCTGATGATCGACCCACTTCACGGCCACAGGAAGCGTTACAGAGCCCGGATGGACTTTTATATCCATCCCGAATTTTGCATTCTCATTATCATAGAGAAATGCCAACTCCATTGGAGTAACAGACTTCTGTTTTACTTCTGTCGCCTTGACAGGAATATTTTGAGTAAAATCTTTTCCAGAGACCAGATCCAAATTTCCTTTCCTAGAATCTCCAAGGAGCAATCCCGACCCTGCTGTCAGTTCATAGGCAAGGTTTATGCTTTTCTCCTTACTATTATTAGATACCATCAACCTGGCCAAAATATCATCACCCACTCTTAAAAAGCCTGGTGTCACTAAATGCCAAGCAATTTTTTGTATGGTATTAAATTCACCGACCACTTCCCCAAACTTTCCGTCATTATTAATGGCAGATACGATAACTTTCCAGATAGTGAGATTTGAAGGCAAACGGAAGGTAACCTTGGCTTCACCATTGTCATCTGTGACAACATGACCATTCCAGAAAGCAGTATCTTTTTCTTTGATCGCTTCTGTAATTTTATTTGTTGTCAAATATTTCTGACTAGGCCTGAAGGCACTTGCCAGTAATTCACCATATCCATAAGCTTGGAATTGGGTGCTGTAAAAACTCATGGCATTCAGGCGATCCATCGGATAAAAAAAGTCCATGAGTTTTGGTCTAAATTCTGGCTGAAGAGCAAGAACCGCCTCATCCACTACCGCCACAGCCAATTCGGCCTTTATGCCTTTTCCTTCATGGTCTTTAACTTTAAAGCTGATGGTTTGTTCAGTTCCTGGCGAAGCCGTATCTAATTTAGGTGCCACAGAAATTTTCATGAGCTTATCTTCTTGAAGAATTCGATAAGTCACTTTTCGTTCAAGCCATCCTTTTTTAGGATGAGGATAGCCAATAACAAGATAAACCGCCGTTCCAAAACGTGAAAGAATCGTTTGGTTCACCCAAGCGACATTTCCTATGACAGGAATGACTTGCTTATCGTAAAAACTTTTTCCAGCAAAAGTGACAAACAATTTCCCTTTGTTTTCACCACCTGGCCCCCAGCCTTCCGGAAGAAGGATCAAAGCCTTGGAAACTTCTTTGGACTGATAAGCGGTCTTGCGAAGATAGATTTCCATATCATCTACTTTGGCAATTTTATTCACCTTCCCATCACCTATTGAGAGGGCTTCAACCGTATCAGAATTGCTTACACCATTACGGTCTTTCATTTCGATAGAGGCTGTTAGCTTTCCTATGCGATCGCACGGAACTTCTAGTTGAAATTTACCCTGTTCATCCGTAGTAAAGTCCTGGACCTTTAGTATCTCTTCCTTATTGTCATAATCCTTAAGCCTAAAGGTGATCTTGCCGTAAACTTTTCCATAAGATTTTCCAGAAGGATAAGTCGCTCGTACCGTTAATGTCGACTTACTTTCCTTTGTCACATAAACATCAGACAATTTGGACTGGACCATGTGCTCACTTTTGAGGTCCATAAAGGTTTTAGAAACAGAAGCAAAATTTCCATCTGAATCTTTTACAGTAACTTTTAAAAGAAAACTGTAGTTATAATTTGGTAGACCAGGGAGTTCCATAGGTACAACTAATTCAATCCTCGCCTTCCCACCCGGGCCTACGTCGACAAAACCCTTATTAAGAACTAAAAGTGGAATATTTGTGGCGACCTGTTCACTGGTATCAAAACCATACTGAGATGTAGGAGTTTCTCCTAATCCTGCATCCTCAACAAACTGTGGAACAGTAAAGCGAGTACGGTAAAGCTCAACTTTGTATTCTGCATTACTTGGAAAACCTCCACTGTATCTTTCTACATGGAGCTCAGCTTCGAGTTTCTCGCCAGCATGAAGGGTTTCCTTATTTCCTTTGATCTTTGCAAAAATCTCAGGTTTTACATAATCTTTAACCCGAAATTCACCTAAATGAAAGCCATCTAATACCTTTGCTTCTAATCGGTAAATTCCACCCTCTGTAAGTTCAGGGATAATGAGATTCCCAGAAAAAGAACCAAATTCATTCACTGCGAGTTCTTTTGAACTAAGAAGGCTGTTATCGGAAACATCCAAAACGGAGATTCCAACCTTCTCCTTTAATCCAAAAAGTTTACTAAATCCACTTTGATCTTTGCGCAAAATTCCTTTAAAATGAACTTCATTGCCTGGTTTATACATCGGACGGTCAGTATAGAGATAAAGATCCGGATAAATCGCCTTCGTGGAGAAAAATTCTGAATCAATGATGGCACTTCCTTTTCCATCTTTATCGATTAAAACGACTAATTCTTTATCTTCAATATCATCAAGCATTGCTTCACCATTTTCATCAGTTGAAGCTTCCTTGATCCATTCACCATTAAGATTTCGAACGGAAACTTTGGCTCCGTTAATCACTTTTCCACTACGATCAGCAGCTCTGATGATAATTTTCTCATCCGTTTGCTGCATATATCCCATGATATCATTGGAAACAACTACGACTTGCCCTTCAACCATCCCTTGAATAACTTGAAGAACATAAAATCCGGCGGCTAAATTGGGCAAAGGTAAAAACTTAGATTTAAATATTCCATCTGAAGAATCATGAAACCACCAGTTAAATCCAGGAACGTCGAACATATTATTTTTATCATCCTTATCTGGATAAAAAATAAATTCAGTCACAAGCTTAAATTGCTCCGGTCGCTGGATGAGTTTAGGTGGCCCTTCAGAAAATTCACCCCGGTTATTTGTCATTAACCCACCACTCAGTGTAGGAAACTTTTCAAAGACTGATCTACGTAACTCTTCATTGGCAGAATTTCGTGGCCAATCCACATCAATACGAGTGTTATTAATTCCGTTTACAAGATATTTAGCCGTATTAATCAAAACTTTTGGTTCTTTCCAACTTCTTCGTAAGTCTATCTGTTGGGCAACAAAAGCTTTCATGTCTGTTGGTTTTAGGAGACGCACAGTAATGGGAGCTTTATTCCTGTAAATGAGCTCTACCTGCGGAACTTCTGTTGGAGAAAAATCTCTTCTAACTGTCAGATAAAGATCCTTGGACCATGCCGAATTCAATAAGAGAATAGTAAATAAAAAGTACAAAATATTTTTCATTGATCGATCCCTTTCATCATAAGGTCTTTACCGTCTTTTATACCCGTCCAAAGGAAATGTGGTAATTCAGTCAAGAGGCTCAAGGATTTTTTATATTCATCAGTGCTTTGAATTTCAGGAGGAGATCCCAGTTTCAAACTCTGAGAGGTTAAAATTCCCATGTGAACGAAAGCTGCCCCACTTAAGGCTTCTGACATAGCGTCTTCATATTTATCAGACCACTGAACAAAACGAGGATTTTTTTTTGCGCAACTTCCTTCCACCTGCGCCAATGCTTCGAGCGAAGGAGAGAGGGCAAGGATGTCTTTACAGACATGCTTAAATTTCACTTCATAGGTCCCAGTTTCATTAAAAAGTTCAACTAACTTGTTCTGGGCCTCTTGATTGAAACTTTGATAAGGGATCAAAAGAACAGTTTTTGAAATATTTTTTTCCATCCCAAGAAACATATACACCACTGGTACGCCCGTATTGTCCTTACCTTTTCCTTGAGTCAGAAAATAATTCTTTAAGGATTCTTTATCAAGCGGCCTCATGTCCGCGAGGTTTATTAATCCCCATAGGCCAGCTTCTGTAGGAATGGCATTAAAGAGATTTATCGGCAGCTTCTCTTTACGAAAAATATTCTTTTCTAAGAGTTTAATTTTGGCTTCATCGGCAACGAAGTTTGATTTTGAATTATTCCATTTAAAGTTTAAGTCTATATCACCATTGACGCCCACAAAATTCTTCAGCAAAGGATAAAAGGAAGAGAACATTTTTTCCGTCTTAATCCTCAGAACAGCGTCAGATTCAAATTGAAATTTTGAACAATCCTCAGCTGCAAGCTTTTCAACGACCAATGGGTTTCTTGCCAAAGAAAGACAATTATGGTGAATGGCAAAACCTATTTTATTATTCCTAAAATTGATCATTGAAATTTTCTGATCAGCATTTTTCTCACCAAAAAAATCAGAAAATACTTTGATTAAGGCATTCTCCGTTTCACTCAATCCGTATATGGTAATACCCACTGGACTCGCGCTTCCAGCAGATGCATAGTAACTAACGCTCAGTGAGTGGTTGGCCAAAATATTCTCAAAAATAAAATCAATGAGTCTTCCTTTCCAAACACTTTTATTATCCTGCCCAACTGCAAACAAAAATGGCGCAAGACGGATCATCAAGCCTTGATAAAGGACATCGTCGTAAAATTTTTGAACCCAAGAGTTCTTATCTGAGAGTTGCTTCAAATTACTGGCATCTTTCACCCAGATTCTATATTTATAGTCCTCCCCTCCCCAGGCAGAGGTCAAGGTCAAGCAAATCAACAGGAAGAAAGCTTTCATTTTGCACTCACTTTTTCATCAGCAAACCATTGCCATTTTTTATTTTGAGTAATTGACTTCCAGCCCTTCCAGCGGAAGATGCCGAGAAAACTGGCATTCTCTTTTCTTGCACTCCATGGGCCATGCTCGGCAGCCAAAAAATCTTGCGCCCATACTCGCTTAAGCATCGCCCTCTTTCCTTTTTCTCCATTATGGTACATTGCCAATAACTTATGTGGAGCACCTGGAGGCGAACGAAGAAGCAAGATCAAATGCCAATTATCCTCTCCATTATTAGGTAAGGAGAAAACCATCAAGTCACCTGTCTCCAAACTATCTGATTCCAAATCATGCCCAAGATAATCAAAGTTAAAACTGAACAATTCCTGGGCCCCGAGATAAGAAGTGAGCTCACCCTTCTGGTTTACCCACATTAAACTTGAACTACCGACAGCTTCTTTATAAACAAAACGGATAAAACCGGCGCAATCCCTCTGCGAAACATCCCAATGACCGGATATCTTTTTTACTTGTTCCAAAGAGACCTGTAGTAACTTCTGACGAATTATTTCTTTCAAATCATCTTGAGAGAATTCAGCGCTCTGAGAAGAACTAAGAAATAAATAAAAAAATAAAGAGATGAGTTTTTTATTAGTCAGATTCACCAAATTCTCCAGACTGACTTGCCTTAGGGATGAAATCCAACAACCATGACGGCCAAACAGAGTTATCTTTAGGTTTTTCATCTACGCCAGGTGAATAAATGGACACCTTCTGACCTTGTTCAACTTTGATCCAGGCCATAGTGATTGTCTCACCAGGCTTGGCCAAGGGAGTTTTGATCATTCTCCTAACTTCTTGGGGAGTACCTCCAAACAAGGTTATATTTAATGTGCCAACGGTATGACCTTTATCTCCTGACGGCCAGTAATTGCTGTCAATTCTAAAATAACCTAATGGCGGCGAAGTATGAGTATAGAGATAAGGCCCATAACCAGGTTGATCGTAGGAATCGCCCTGTTGATTTAAATAAAAAACACCGCCACTAGGTGAGTTCGTATTGGCCCAAAAGACATGGACACTTGGTTCAATGAAGGGATCCTTGGCTGAAGGGTCCGGTTCATAGACATGTAAGTCAGTATAAACTCCGTCCGTATCGCTAGTTAAGATAGTTACCAAACTTACAGGTGATACCTGTGCGTAAAGGCTCCTCTCGGTTTTAAAAGTTCCTGCTTTATTTGTGCCTTGGACAATGATAGCGTTTTTCCCAGATGTCACAGGGAATTTCCTCTTGAAATTTCCGGAGCTAGTGCGGAGAAGATATCGGTCTCCGTTAATAATCACTGTTATTGGATCAATCGTCTGATCACTTACGTTTCCTTCTACCTCCACCATCCGGGATTGGGTCCATCCACTTTTTGGGGAATTAAGGGTGATCACGATAGGCTGATTTCCTTTTCCCATGATCTTGCCAGATTGTCTCACGGCACTAAGGGAAGATAAGGAATACAGAAAAAAAAATAAGATAAAACATTTGTTCATAAGTTGCTTCTTGTTTTACGGTTTAACCAAAAAGTAGCGACGCAATAAAGAGAAAACCATTTTAAGAGCATAAAGAAGAAGGTATTCATCGCAAAAGCAGTGTCCATCCAGTCATAAAAAAAGATCCCACTCAAGGTGTATTCAGGAGACAAAAGATAGAAAGAAACAGAAAGAGCGGATTCATATGAAGACGATTTGATAAGAGTTAGTAAGCAGCCAAAGAAAAAAGTGACCATGATGAGAATCAAAGTCGTAATGACTTTCTCTTTCTTAAAAACAAAAAAATGTTTTATGGCCGAGGAAAAGTTTTTTGGTGCCAAGGCTTTCGTATTCGTTCTGAATTTTTCATTTTTCTGGAATAAGAAATAAAGAGCGGCGACAAGAATCAGGATTAAATCCTCCAGCCACCAGTACTCGGCTAGCCAAGAGATGGAAGTCATCTCAATAAATTCTTTATAAAAAGAAATTGCATTGGCATTCAACCATATTGCAATCAAAACCCACACCACCGTGAACATCACATGCTTTTTCATTTCGCCTTCTCTTTCATATTTTTAAATATTATGGCGGATCAAAAAGGTAAAGTCATAAAGTTTAATACAGAGAGATGCTTGACCTTTTGGGTACATTATAAACATAAGCCTTTTCCACTGGGTCCGAGTATTTTGAGTTGTCAGGTTCCGAGAACTTCAAAGCTATCAGTTAAAAACGTTTCAAGCTCATCTTACTGACAATTTTCAAATCCTAGGAACCTGAAGACTCAAGTGTGATGGGTATTGGTATTTATAATCGCCGGATTTTGTCGTTGGAATCTAAACGAAATGAACAAATAATGAAGTAACTTCAGGTTGTCAGTGCAACCAGATATAAACAGATTAAGCACATATTTTAAAATTGGATTTCAAATAAGTATCTGTTTAAGATATTCGATCTTTTTTCGATAGTTAATTAACTCTTAATTTTTAGTTAAAAGAAAGGATTCTTTATAATAATTGCACGAGAGAATCCACGGTCTTTTTGGCGTCTCCATAAAGCATCCGCGTGTTGTCTTTAAAGAAAAGGGGATTCTCAATTCCAGCGTAACCCGCCCCTGTTGATCTCTTTGATACAATCACCGTTTTTGCTTTCCATGCTTCGATCACTGGCATCCCGTATATAGGACTCCCTGGATCTTCAAGTGCCGATGGATTAACGATGTCGTTGGCACCAATGACCAGAACAACGTCCGTTTCCGGTAAGTGCGGATTCACTTCATCCATTTCATGAACAATATCGTAGGATATGTTAGCTTCGGCCAATAGGACATTCATGTGACCAGGTAGGCGTCCAGCGACTGGATGAATAGCAAAAGTGACTTCCTTACCTTGATCCTTTAATCTCTTCACAAGTTCACAAATTGTATGCTGAGCTTTTGCAGTGGCCATACCATAACCGGGTACAATCACAATCTTTCTTGCTTCCCTCAATAAGTCCCGAGCGTCTTCGTTGGAAATGGCCTTTAGCTCGCCCGTAATCGCGACTGAAGAAGAAGAAGAGGAAGTATTTCCAATACCACCTAAAATAACACTGAAAAATGAGCGATTCATCGCCTTGCACATAATATAAGAAAGGATGGCACCCGAGCTTCCCACGAGCGCACCGGTGACAATCAGTAAATCATTTGAAAGCATGAATCCGGCCGAAGCTGCCGCCCAACCTGAATAGGAATTAAGCATTGATACAACAACGGGCATATCTGCTCCGCCGATTGACATCACGAGAAGGACCCCAAGTAACGAGGAAATCACCGTCATGATCATGAGTGTTTGTAATCCAGAAGATGGTTCAGCATCCAAGTATCCGATCATTATCCACACGCAAACAAGAACCATGCCGACATTGAGTGCGTGCCTTAGTGGAAATATGAGAGGATTACTTTTAATTTTTCCCTGAAGTTTACCCCATGCAATGATGGATCCAGTAAAAGTAAGTGCTCCGATAAAAATACCCAGGTAAACTTCAATCAAATGAATGACATGGGCTGCGCCCGTCATGATTTGATTTTTTTCGTCCATGTAGCTTCCGAAACCAACTAAAACGGCGGCCAGACCAACAAAGCTATGAAGAATTGCCACGAGCTGAGGCATGGAAGTCATTTCAACTTTCTGCGCGATAACGATTCCAAGAATGGAAGCAATCACCATAGTCCCGACCAGAACGGTATGTCCCTCGGTCGTTTCGCCAAAGACTGTGGCAAGAATAGCAATGACCATTCCTAAAATTCCGAGATAATTACCTCTCTTCGCACTTTCCTGATTAGAAAGACTACCAAGACTCAGGATAAAGAGTATTGAAGAACCTATATAAGAAACCGTCTGGATACCTGGAGTGATCATATCAATTCTACCTTCTGAACATTTTAAGCATTCTATGGGTGATAAAAAATCCCCCAGCAATATTGATCGTTGCAACAAAAACGGCAACGAGGGCAAGGGTACTTATGGGAGAGCTGATATCGGTTTTGGTGTGAAGAATTCCACCGACGATGATGATCCCTGAAATGGCGTTTGTAACACTCATGAGAGGGGTGTGCAAAGAGTGAGAAACATTCCAAACAACCTGCCAGCCGACAAAACATGAGAGAACAAAAACAGTGAAGTGTGAAAGAAATTCCGGCGGTGAGTATTTGCCGATTAATAAAAGAATCAAACCTAAAATCAGACCCACAGCAAGTGCGGAACCAGAACTCTTTTTCGGAAGCGATTTTTCAACTTTAACTTCGGTCACGACTTTTGCTGCCGGAGAGGCACTGACACTTAATGGTTTTGGTGGCCAGTTGATTTCTCCCTCAAACACCACCATCGCACGGCCAACAATATCATCACTCATATCAATTTTAAATTTATCGTTCTTACCCATGTCATCAAGAAGGTGACAAAGGTTATTCCCATAAAGACCACTCGCTTGAGCAGGAAGTTGATCCACTTTACCAATGATTGTTACACCATTGTGCTGATAGACCTCTCCCGGATGAGTGAGTTCGCAATTTCCTCCGGTCGGGGCAGCAAGGTCCACAATAACGGAACCCGGCTTCATTGATTCAACCATGTCTTTGAGGATGAGCTTCGGGGCAGGTTTCCCGGGAATTTGTGCAGTGGTTATAATGATGTCTACATCTTTGGCCTGAGCTCTGAACAGAGACATTTCTGCATCAATAAAGGCCTGACTCATCTCCTTGGAGTACCCGGTAGAAGTTGATCCATCCTCGTCGATTTCAACGGTAATAAATTGGGCCCCCATGCTCTGAATTTGTTCGCGAACTTCCTTTCTGGTATCAAAGGCGCGAACAATTGCACCCAAACTGTTGGCCGTGCCAATTGCCGCCAGGCCCGCAACTCCGGCGCCAATGACGAGAATCTTAGCAGGTTCAACTTTTCCCGCTGCCGTGATTTGACCATTGAGAAATCTTCCGAAATAATTCGCTCCTTCAATGACCGCTCTGTATCCAGCGATATTGGCCATCGAAGAGAGCACATCCATCTTTTGAGCGCGAGAAATACGAGGAATAGCGTCCATGGCAATCGCATTTATTTTTTTCTGCGCCAGATATGTTAAAAGCTCCGGATTTTGGGCAGGCCACAGGTAAGAAGCAACCATCGTGCCAGACTTCATTCGATCAATTTCACTTTTCGACAGTGGCTGGACTTTTAAAATGATGTCAGCGGCTTCAAAAAGGCATGAGGAATCCTCAACAAGATTTGCTCCAGACTTTATGTACTCATCATCAGAGAAGTTTGCCCTTAATCCGGCCATCTTTTCAACATAGACTTCAAAGCCTTGTTTGATCAATCGCTCCACTGTTTTTGGTGTCGCTGCAACCCTTGTTTCGGTTGGTAAAATTTCAACGGGAATTCCGACCTTCATTGAAGCTCCAAAAAATATAATTTATATTTCATTTTTTCACTAATCAGTGTGAAGCTCAACAGGATAATCATGCCTGTTTATAAAACCGCTATGACCGCTTAAAATGATTGGGTATTCGCGCATTATATCTCGGTAGCTACGATGAATATCACGCTCAGAATTGAGTTTATCGAGGTAAAAAGTCACAAGAATAATGAACTGGCCCCCCTAAGGAGGCCTGCTCTATTGAATCTGGGGTTTTGGATTGATGGCTATTTTCTTAGCCTTATGTGCCACGCCCTCTTTTTTTCCAAGAGTAATCTTAAGCACACCATCTTTGTATGAGGCCTCTACCTTCGCCTCATCTACTTCATCGCTTAGAGGTATACTGCGATAAAAATTGCCGTAAGAAATTTCAGATTTCCAGTAACCCTTTCCTTTGTCTTCAGATTCTAATTTTTTTTCTCCCTCAAGAGTCAGAACGTTTTGATCAAGGGAAACATTGATATCATTTTGAGTCATGCCTGGAATTTCTGCCATCACGAGGTAGGAATCCCCCTTATCTCTAACATCAATTTTTGGCACAAATGCTGTGGGCAACATCGTTGTTGTGGCAATATCCCCAAAATCATCGAACCGATTCATTAAATCTCTGACTTCATCCTGAAATGAAAACCAGGGATCAAAACGTTCATTTTTTCTTATCAGCGCTAAATTTCTTAATCCATCCATGAATCTTCTCCTTGTAAAAGAATCTTGAACTTTGATTTTTCTACCAACACGGCGTCTCGTGAAGGGCCCATAAAACAGATTAAGCTAAATTTAAGATGATCGCTCGAACCGATGAAGAAGTGATCTCGTTATTCTTAATAAGAAGGGTAAAGAACTCAGGACTGTGAGCATTAAAATAACCGGTAGAGTTAGTATTTCCGAAAGTGAATCGATTTGAGAAAATTTCTTCCCAGCATAAACGTAGATAAAGTTACCCGGGATCATACTGACAAAAGTAATCCAGACGAAGCTCCGGATTTTTATACTTGTTAGACCCATTAACAAATTAACCAGAACAAAAGGTGAGGCGGGTAACAGGCGAAGCATAAATAAATAGGAGTTCCCGCTCTTTTTCATCATTATATTAAGATTATTGAATTGATTCTTAAATTTTAACATAATAGATTTTTGAAAAAGATATCTCGAGGTAAGGAATGCTATTGATGCTCCCAATGTTCCGGCAAGAGAGACAAAAATTGTTCCCTTCAAAACACCAAAAATGGTTCCGGAGAGAAGTGTTAATACGATTGACCCAGGTATTGATAAAGAGGTCATCAAGACATGGAGACCAAAGAAGATGACGACCATTTTAATGGGGTGGATATTTTCAAAATGACGAATTTTTTCCAGGTTATTTTGAAGCTGATCCAGCCTGATTTGATCATCGAGCTCCATCACATAAAAAAGTGATACCACGATTAAAATAAAAAAGATTATCATCCATTTTTTTAGTCCCATGAAAATCCCCATAGGAAACCTAACTCAACATGATGAAAATAAACGCTTTTTTTTTCCTTAAGAAAAAACCAAAAAACTCAATAGCTTGAATTGAATATCTTTGATTGGTAAAATCTAATGGAATGACTTGGGGAGGGAACGTGAAAAACGAAGAACAAATCAACACAAATGATCACAGCGTGGAAATAGTGAGAATCGGTGAAAGGGTACAAGTCACCATGGAGGGAGAAATGATCGCGGATACAACATCTGCCATTAAAGTTTTAGAGACTGGTTATGAACCAATTATCTATATTCCCAAAAATGACTTAAAGGAAATAGATCTTATTAAGTGTGGTGAGTATCACTGCCCCTTTAAGGGTCACGCGGAGTTGTACACAATTAAACACGGCGCCCATGAAATTAAAAATGGTGCGTGGTCATATTTTGAACCAGTAAATTCTTTACCCGAACTTCAGGGAAGGGTTGCTTTTTATCCCAGCAAAGTGCAAGAGATACGTGTTATTTAACTGAGAATAAGTGGTACGAATATTTACATGAGATCATTTTTTTCATCAATGCAAACTTTCTAAAGTTCAAATTCATTTTCCATATCAAGAAAGAGCCTCTAAAACCAACTGGTGTCTTTGATGTTTTTTTTACACGGAGGTTAATATGAAAAAGTTTTTTCCAATTTGTGTATCTGCGATGATGTTGTCTCTTTCTGCCGCTTCCCTGGCAGAAACCGGAAGCAGTTCTACAACGATGGGCACGGAAACTGAGACGAGTGTCGACTCGGCTACAGCTCCAAGCACTGGTTCAGGTTCCGGAGCAATGGACACCACGAGTACCGGGACCGGGACGGGCACTAGCACTAGTACCAGTACGACAACGAAGAAAGTGAAAAAAACAAAAACAGAGGACACAACCCCAAATCAACAAAAGATGGAAGAATCCTCACAAGGGACTGATTCATCCATGGGGACAGAGTCTTCACCTGATGAATCATCAAATCCATAAATGTGAAGGGAGGATCTCAGGATCCTCCCTTCTTTTTAGAATGAATTTCATTTGTTGAAGATGACAAGACCATTCACTAAATTCTAAGACTCCCTGACTTTGAGTTCAGTAAAAACATCCTCCACTCCGGGAATGCTACCCACAAGGTCAATTGCAACAATCTTCATCCCCCGGGATTTAATAACACCTTTTAAATAAACAACTCTGTCCTTCACTTCCACTTCTATATCCGTCGGATCGACATCATGACTATGGAGCAACACCTCAGAGACTCGTTCTTTTAATTTTTCGTCGGACAGTTTCCATCCTCTTGGCCCGTTTCCCGAAAAATTTTGACTCGCTCCGATGCCCGTGTTCCAAGACGTTCCTGAGCTACCAACGGATAGATCAGCATCTCGAGGTGGTGCTGATCTGTCAGGATGATGGGTGTAAAACATCTCTCCTTTTTCAGGAGAAAATTTTAAATCGTTCAGATCATAATCATCTTCAAAAGGAAGACCAGTAACCCCTCCTGGACCAAAATTACCTCTGACTTTACCTGTATTGTAGCGTGATTTATGCCTAGGCATGATGACCTCCTGAAATAAAAAAATGGCCACCTTTTTTAGGGGTGACCATTTTATCGCCCAGACGACTTCTGGAGAATCCAGAGAGAAATCCAGAACGATTAATTCATTTTAGCCGGTAAAAAATCGGTTATGAAAGGAACTTAAACTAAGTTTTTTCTGAAGAAAGAAGAGCTTTATTGATGCTTTTTGAAAGACCGCTTCCGGAATGAAGCGGTCATATTGATAGGACTATTTTTCTTCGTATCTTGTGCACACCTCAGTGTATCTACAGTACGAATTGGGAGCATTGTAACAAGGTTTATATACACTCGATGGATAGTTACAATAAGAAGAACTCGGAGTTGTGCATACGTACATTAATTCGTTTTCAACACACTCATGATTCGTTACCCACCAAATAGCGTAGCCAACGGCAGCGGCAATCAAAAGACCAAAAGCGACAGGAATGACGACATATCCATTCCAACTCGCACCTTCTCTATACATATCGCCAACGGAAGACTTAATCATCTGGGTGAGATCTTCCGACGTCGCTCCTTTCATGAGGGACATTTTCAACTTCAGTGCTTCAATTATTTTCTTGTTACTCACTTTCCTTGAAATGATAGAATTAATTTCTTCCTGAGAAAGACCTTCTTCTTCGATAAGTCTTTGAAGATTTTTGAAAAAAACTTTTGTTTTCGTCTCATAGAAGTCCGGGTCTTTTTGATCCCATTCAACAATTAAATCATAGTGGTAATCGTCCAAAATTCTTTCAAACTCCTGAAGACTTCCAGTGCTTGCCATAACATTTAAAGTAAAACACATAGCGACGAGGAGAGATACAATTCTCATAAAGACTCCTTTTAAGAAATTACTGCACTTAGTAACAAATCATCGTGAAGCTGAAAACAGGTAATTTGATTCAATTTTTTAGCTTATCATCAAGCGATTCAAGTACCTATTATTAGGCTTCCCTACCACCTCGACTATGGCGCCAGCGCCTCCATCTTTGCCTAAATCGGGCCCACCATGACCCAGTTAGGCCTGTCTCATTTTGATAATTGGTCTCATCTGGCAGATTATCGGATTCGGGCCGGGGTCTCGGTCGAGAAAAGGAGGAGGATTCTTCCTGCCAGTCAACCGTCGCAGACCCCTCGGATAGTTGAGATAAAATGCCGCAGGCAACGGGTATTTTATCCGTTGATAAATGAAAACGAGTTTTTACTCTGGTTGCATAAATGGCGACGACCCTTCCATCAAGTGGAAGGTCCCTTCTTTTGAGTTTTACAAAATAATCATTTAACAGGGTGTCCGGGAGATGTAGGTCAAAAAGCATGAGATAATATGAAGTTGATTTAAAATAATCGTAGTTTCCCTTAAGTACCAATGACTCTCCTCCCTCCTGTGTGCTGAGATCTCCATCCAAAGGAACGATTGGCGGACCGGTTTGTTGCTGGAATTCATGATCATCTAGATGACCGTCCGAATTTAAATCCTGATCCATTTTCGGGCAAATCGATCCCGTATGGAGGTGCTGGAGATAATTTACATTCGGAGCATTTCTCAGTTTCACATAAACTTTAAAATCATC